>JBOGFO010000675.1:0-6364 GCA_050743445.1 Acidimicrobiia bacterium | reverse complement strand
CCTCCCGCTCGTCGAGCACCGCCTGGACGGCGGCGTCGCGGGATTGGGCGGCCGCCACCCGGGGGACGAGCCCGGCCACCAGCACCACGGCCACCAGGATCATCCGGGCCGGCGCCGGCGCGGTCATGGCCGGGATGCCATCAACGGCTCAGATCGAGGCCGAGGAGACGGGCGAGCTCGTGGAGCACCAGGGGCGCCTCGGGATGGGAGCCACCGGAGAGGACGGCGCTGGCCAGGTCGTCGAGGGCGTCGAGGGCCCGGGGCACGTCGAGGTCATCGTCGAGGGCGGCCCGCACCCGGGCGGCAAAGGGAGCCGGATCGGCCCCGTCGGGGCAGCCGGCGGCGGCCAGCAGGCGCCGCAGCAGCGCCTTCCCCTCCTCGAGGTCGGAGGGATACCACTCGAAGCCGGCCCGGTAGTGATGGCGCATGAGGGCGAGGCGGATGGCCCGGGCGTCCGCCACCTTGAGCAGGTCGGACACGAAGACCAGGTTGCCCAGCGACTTGGACATCTTCTCGCCCTCGAAGGCGACCATGGCCGAGTGCATCCAGTGCCGGGCCAGCGGTTCCCCGGTCACTGCCGTGGACTGCGCCACCTCGCACTCGTGATGCGGAAAGATGAGGTCGGTGCCGCCGCCGTGGAGGTCGAGGGTCGACCCGTGGGCGGCCAGGGCCATGGCCGAGCACTCGATGTGCCACCCGGGCCGGCCGGGCCCGAAGGGGGCGTCCCAGGCCGGCTCGTCCGGTGCCGAGCGCTGCCAGAGGGCGAAGTCGAGCGGGTCCCGTTTCGAGGGATCGTCGGGCCGGCCGCCCCGCTCCCGGGCCAGGGCCAGCATCTGCTCGCGGCTGTAGCCCGACAGCGAGCCGAAGCCGGGACTGGTGGTGACGTCGAAGAATACGTTGCCGTCCGCCTGGTAGGCGTGGCCGGAGGCCAGCAGCCGCTCGACGAGCTCGATGATCTGGGGGATGGCCTCGGTGGCCCGGGGTTCGGCCATCGGCGTGCGCAACCCGAGGGCGTCCATGTCGGACCGGAACCGGGCCATCTCCGCCTCGGCCAGCTCGAGATAGCCGATGCCCAGCTCCCGCGCCTTGGGGAGGATGGAGTCGTCGACGTCGGTGACGTTGCGCACCAGGGCCACCTCGTGCCCCTGCTCCTCCAGCCGGCGGATGAGGAGGTCGTAGGTGAGGTAGGTGGCCGCGTGCCCCAGGTGGGTCGAGTCGTAGGGGGTGATCCCGCAGACGTACACCCGCACCGGGTCGCGCTCCGGCCTGAAGTCGACCACCTCGCGGCGGGCGGTGTCGTAGAGACGCATCTGATGGCAGCCGCCCGGGTCTACGACGCCATGAGCTGGAGAGTGACCCTGCTGCCGTATCGGAGGTTCACCGTGAGGATCACGGCGGTGAAGGACTCCAGGCCGAGGGCGTTCTCCAGGGGGCCGCCGTCGAGCGCCCGCAGGTCGGGCATGGCACTCACCAGGGCCTCGGTGCACCGCAGGGCCTCGAGATGGTCGGAGACGACCACCACGTCGCCGACCATGGGCTTGTCCAGGTTGGCGAGGGCAACGGCAGGGACGTGGTGCAGGGCGGCCGCCACCAGCGCCTCGGGCGCCGCCGCCTGCACGGCGGCGGAGATGGAACCCTTCGGGATGGGGACGACATGGGAGCGTCGAGGCTCTGGGCCCTGGGCGTACTGGAAGCTCGCCCCCACCTTCACCATGGAGCTGGCCATGGAAACCACCGGCTTGCCGGCCAGGGCACCGGCGTGGGCCGTGGCGGTGTCGACCGTGGCTGCGGCCGCGGTCGCCAGCACGACGATCTCCCCCTGCTCGGCCGCCTCGGCGTTGGACACCGGCTCGATCCGGCCCATGCGGTGCCCCCACTGGTCCTGCAACTGCTTGACGATGGCCTCCGCCCTGGCCGGATCCCGGGAGCCGGCGTAAACCCGCAGGCCCGCATTGGCCAGCCGGGAGACCAGGCCGCGGCCGGCGGCTCCGGTCGCTCCGAGCACTCCGACTTTCATCACGGGCCCAAGCTTGGCACAAGGGATTACCCTTCGATCCCATGCGTGCACATGTCCTTCCCGCCCTCCTGTGCCTGCTGGTGGGCGCCTGCGACGGCAGCGGCGCCGAACAGTCCCGCCAGGACGGGACGACCCAGGAAGCGGAGACGATGGCGCCGTCGCAGCGCCTCGCGCCGCTGCCCGACCCGCCCCGCACCGAGGTGGTGGGCGCCTTCTTCGACAACAAGGTGGTGGTCCTGTCCGGCCTCCATCAGGACAACTCCGCCAGCGACCAGGTCGACTTCTACGACCCGGCCTCCGACAGCTGGACCAGCGGGCCCCCGCTGCCGGTTCCGCTGCACCACACCGCCGCCGGTGTCCTCGACGGGCGCCTCTATGTCGTCGGCGGCTACCTCGACCCCCAGTGGACACCGGTGGCCGAGGTCCACAGCCTGGGACCGGGCGAGACGGCCTGGCGGTCGGAACCGCCGCTGTCCGGCCCACGGGGGGCCCTGGCCGTGGCCTCGCTGCCCGGCGCCCTGGTGGCGATCGGGGGTGTGGGCAGCGGGGAGATGCGCCGGACCGAGATCCTCGAGTCAGGGGCGAGCGCCTGGCAGCCCGGCGCCGACCTCAGTACCGAGCGGGAGCATCTGGCCGCCACCGGGGCCGGGGAGCGGGCCTTCGCCATCGCCGGGCGGGTCGGCTCGCTGGAGTCGAACCGTGACTCGGTGGAATCGATGGGCCTGACCGACTCCGACTGGACGGACGAGCCGAAGCTCAACCACACCCGGGGCGGGATCGGAGCGGCCTCCCCCGCCGGCCGGCCCTGTGTCGCCGGCGGCGAGGAGCCCCTGGGGAAGACCATCGCCGAGATCGAGTGCTTCGAGGACGGCCGGTGGGTGGTCGTCGCCCGCCTCGAAGTGCCGCGCCACGGCCTGGCGGTCGTCGCCAACGGAAACCGGCTCCACGTCATCGGCGGCGGCCCGAAGCCCGGCCTGTTCGTCAGCGACACCCACGAGGCGTTCGACCTCTAGGTGCTGCCTGTACCTCTGGAGTTACAGGCTAGAGGTAGAGCCCCGTCTGCCCTTCGGAGCGCTCGGAGGCGACGGCGTGGATGTCGCGCTCTCGCAGGATGAGGTAGTCCTCGCCCCGGATCTCCACCTCGTAGCCGCTCTCCGGCGAGAAGAGGACGAGGTCGGAGGGCTCGACATTGCGGACGGTGGGACCGAGGGCCGTGACCTCGCCCCACACCAGGCGCCGGTCGACGTTGGCCGTGGCGGGGATGAGGATACCCGAGCGGGACTTGCGCTCGCCCGCCTCCTTGGAGGGCAGCACCAGGAGGCGGTCCGCCATCATCCTGATCGACTGCTTGACGTCGTGATCGTCGTCCGCCTTCTTCCGGGGCACGCCCTGCAGCGTACCGTCGCGGTTCCGATCACGAGGGTCCTGCGGTGTACCTTCGAGGCGTCATGATGCGTCGCCGCCTGCGGTTCGCCGGCCTGCTGGCCGGCGTTTTCATCCTCCTCTCCGCCTGTGGGGGCGGAGACGGCGCGTCCCCGCCGGACACGGCCTCCGACGGCTCCACCTCCAAGCCCACGACGCCGGCCACGGGCCAGGGAACCCCGGTCACCGTCAAGGCCGGCGACCTCTTCTTGGAGCCGAAGGAGGTCACGGCTCCGGCCGGCCCCGTGACCTTCACCTACGTGAACGAGGGCGTGCAGGCCCACACCCTGCTGATCGACGGGATCGCGGGCTTCAAGCTCGACGTGGCGGCCAAGGGCGACACCGACACGGGCACCGTGGACCTGAAGCCGGGCAGCTACGTCCTCTTCTGCGACATTCCCGGCCACCGGGAGGTCGGCATGGAGAGCACGCTGGTGGTGCAGTGAGCACGCTGCGCCGCCTGGCGGTCATCACCACCGTCACCACGTACCTGCTCGTGTCGGTGGGCGGGATGGTGCGGGCCACCGAATCCGGCCTCGGCTGTCCCGACTGGCCCCGGTGCCACGGTTCCCTGATCCCTCCCTTCGAGTACCACGCCCTCATCGAGTACTCCCACCGCCTGATCGCCTCGGTGGTCATCTTCCTGACCCTGGCCCTGGCCGCCGTCGCCATCGCCCGCCGGTCACAGATCGAGCGGCGGGCCCGCCGCCTGGCCATCGCCACCGTTCCGGTGGTGTTCTCCCAGGCGTTGCTGGGGGCGCTCGTCGTCGCCCTCGAGCTCCACGCCGAGTCGGTGGTGGCCCATCTGCTGGTGGCCCTGAGCCTCTTCGCCATCCTCATCTCCCTGGTGATCGAGACCACGCCGTCGGTGCCTGCCCCGGGCGAAGCGCCGGCCGACCGGGACTTCGCCCGGCGGCTCACCTGGGTGACGGTGTCCACCCTGGCCCTCATGCTGCTCGGCTCGTACGTGAGCGGGCGCGATGCCGGGCTCGCCTTCCCCGACTGGCCCCTGTTCGACGGCCGGATCCTGCCCGCCACCCACGGGGTCCTGCCCGACCTGCACTTCGCTCACCGGGTGCTGGCCGCCGCGGTGTCGGTGGCCGTGTTCGCCCTGGCCCGGTCGGTCCGCCGGCGGGCTCAGGCGGCGCCGGTCAACGTCCTCGTGCGCATCGCCTCGGCGGTGATCGGGATCGAGATCCTGGTGGGCGCGGGCAACGTGTGGACAAAGCTCAGCCCCGTCACCCGCACCGCCCACCTGGCCCTCGGCGCTCTCGTCTTCGGGGCTCTGTTCGCCGCCACCCGCCTCGCCTGGCGCCTGCCGTCCCCCAGCGGCGCCGAACACGCCCCGGTGCCGGAGCCCGAACCGGACCACGCCCACGTGGGGAGCCCCGCATGAAAGCGCACGACGCCATCTTCGAGACGATGGCCTCGGTGGACGGGACGTCGTGGCTGGCCCGCGTCCGCACGTATCTGGCCCTCACCAAGCCCCGGATCATCGAGCTGCTGCTCGTCACCACCGTGCCGGCCATGGTGCTGGCCGACCGGGGACTGCCCGACCCGTGGCTGGTCGTGGCCGTGCTGGTCGGCGGAACGCTGGCCGCCGGCGGGGCCAACACCATCAACTGCGTCATCGACCGGGACATCGACGAGAAGATGGGCCGGACGCGGCGCCGTCCGCTCCCCACCGGTGCGGTGTCGCCCACCGCCGCGCTCCGCTTCGGCATCGCCCTCGAGGTGCTCGCCTTCGCCTTCCTCTGGGGGACGGTCAACCTGCTCGCCGCCCTGCTCTCCGTAGGGGCGACGGCCTTCTACGTGTTCGTCTACACGATGTGGCTGAAGCGGACGACGGCGCACAACATCGTCATCGGCGGGGCCGCCGGGGCCGTCCCGGTGCTGGTGGGCTGGGCCGCGGTCACCGGCCGGGTGGGGCTCCCCGCCTGGGTGATGTTCGCCATCGTGTTCATGTGGACGCCGCCCCACTTCTGGGCCCTGGCCATGCGCTACCGGGAGGACTACGCCGCCGCCGGCGTGCCCATGCTCCCGGTGGTGGCGGGACCCAAGGCCGCGGCCCGCCAGATCATGGCCTACTCGGTGGTCCTGGTGGCGGTGACCCTCACCCTGTGCCCGGCGGCCAAGATGGGCCCCGTCTACCTGGTCGCCGCCCTGGTGCTCGGCGCCCGCTTCCTGCGCTGCGCCCAGGTACTATCCCGGGACGGCACCCCCAAGGCGGCCATCCGGCTGTTCTCGTATTCCATCACCTACCTGGGGCTGCTCTTCGCCGCCATCGCGCTCGACGCGATCCTGCTCGCCAACCTGAGCTGAAGACCCTCCGCCTGCTCCCCCTGGTTCTCATCGTGGCCGCCGTTCCCGGCAGCCTCCTGATCCGGCGCGCCCTCAACGAGGACACCCCGCGGCGGGATCTGGTGACCTCCGGTCCGGCGCCGGCCTTCCAGCTCGAGACCACTGACGGGGTCACCGTCTCCTCCGCCGATTTCGCCGGCCGTCCGGCGATCGTCCACTTCTTCGGCTCCTGGTGCGAGCCGTGCCGGGAGGGCATCCCCGTGCTGGCCGCCGCCCTCCGCCGGCACGCCAACCTGGCCATGGTGGGAGTCATCGTCCGGGACGACCCGGCCGAGGCCTACCGGGTGGCCCGGGAAGCGGGCATCACCTGGCCGCTGCTCGTCGACCCCGACGAGGAGGTGGCCCGGGCCTGGGGGGTGGACAGCGCCCCGGTCACGTTCTTCGTCTCCGGCGAGGGCCGGATCAGCGGCCAGCTCGTCGGCCAGCTGTCGTTGCTACTCGTCGACCGCCAGCTCGACCGGATCCTCTAACTGACCGGATTTCCCATTCTTGTGAGCAAAATGCCAGCAATCACTGGCAAAAAGCCCACAAGAACGGTGTCACTCCTCCCAGCGGAAGAACCTC
>JBOGFO010000674.1:0-2189 GCA_050743445.1 Acidimicrobiia bacterium | reverse complement strand
GAACACCCGGGCCAGCGCCGAGGACGAGCCGGCGACCAGGACCACGTACTCGTTGGTGACCATGCCGTCGAAGGCGGCCGGGATGGGCGCCGAGCCGTCGGTGTAAAGGGTGTCGATCAGGGCCCGGTCGGCGTCGACCCGGTGCCAGCCCCGCACCCCGAGGGCGTCCTGGCCCCGGCGGGTGCGGTGGTAGTCCTCGGCGATGAGGCCGAGCTGGGAGGCCTTGATGCGCAGGGCGGCGTCGGCCGAGACGAGCTTGATCCGGGCCCCGCCGGCCTCGGCCAGGCCGAGGGCGGCGGCCAGGATGCGGTTGTCGCCCGAGCTCGGGTCGAGCCCGAGGGCCGCCACCCGGTCGATGAGGAGGCCGTTGATCTCCACCCGCAGCGTTCCGCCGGTGGGGAGGGCGACGGGCTCGCGGAAGTCTCCCGGCCCCTCCAGCCGGAGCCGCTCGAGGTCGCGGACGACCGCCCGGGCGGCGCGGCCGACGTCGTCGAGCCGGCTCTTGTGGCCGTCGAGCTCCTCGATGACCGTGAGGGGCAGGACGATGTCGGCGTCACCGAAGGCGTAGAGGGAATCGGGGTCGGCGAGCAACACGCACGTGTCGAGGACCACGGTTGTCGCCACAGCCCCCTCTCGCTGGTCGGGGTGGTGCGGCAGTGTCGTGGTCAAGGTCCCTCCCGAGGGGGAGCAGCCGTCCGTTCTCACTGTCATTTCGACGGCGAAGCCACCCTGGCCCTGCGCCTCCGGGCAAATGGCGCAACTCCTGCTGAGGGTATGTCCTGAACGCTCCGGCGAGGGGGATGGGGGCGTTTTCGCCGTTCAGGCCTTCTTTCGGGCCCGCCCCGTATCCTTCGCGGCTGCGCCCTTCGCCGGTCGTGCGGCGGGCTTGTCCTTCGGGGGCGTGGCGCCGGAATCGTTGTCGGAGCACATCTCCACCCGACAGACGCCGGGGGTGACGAACGGTCGCACCTTCACGGCGACGTGCCCGCCGGACGTCACCTCGGCCAGCCCCCGGACCAGGCCCTCATGGAAGGCGCACACCAGGACGCCGTCCGGGTCCTCGGGGTCGATCCGGAAGGGGCAGTGCTGAAGGTCGACCGTCAGCAGGTTCTTCCGGCGGACGGGCTCGGTGGGCCCGAAGGAGAGCCGCTCCAGCAACTCGGTGACCTGACGGGCCGTCTGTTCCAGCGACGGGTGCCGGAAGGGGCGCCCGAGCTCCCGGCCCTTGCGGGCGCCTTCCTCGGTGGCGGCCTCGATGGCCTGATCGCCGTAGGCGTCCCGGACCAGCGACACCATGCTCCCGACGACCAGGCGGACCTCGGGATCACCACCCAGCAGGGGATGCTTGAGGCGGTAGCGCTTGGACGGCCGGCCCCGCCCGGCCGGGACTCCGGCCTCCTCCTCGAGCACACCGGCGTCGAGCAGCTTCTCGAGGTGGGCCCGGACCGTGGTCGGATGGACGCCGAGGAGGCGGGCCAGCTCGGGGATCTGGCGGGGCCCCTCGCCCAGCGCCTCCACGATGGCGAGCCGGCGCGCGTCGGCCAGGAGCCGGTGGCGCTGTGCTCGGACGCCATGGGGGAGACGCATATCCATTTCTGCCTACAAAGATACAGCCCACCGGCGCGAAACCAGGCACCGTGTGGGACAAGCCTTTTGGAGGGGTGAAGCCCTACTCTGCCTTGTCCCGGAAGGAAAGCTCCACTCGGCAGACGCCGGGGGCGACGAAGGGCTGCAACCGGACCTCGACCTCCTCGCCCGAAGCCATCTCGGCCAGTCCCCGGATCAGGCCCTTGTGGAAGGCGCAGACAATGGCCCCGTCGGGGTCGAAGGGGTCGACGTGCAGAGGGCAGTGCCGGACATCGACGGCCAGGGCATCGCCCCGGCGCACCGGAGGGTCCGGGTTGAAGGAGAGCTGTTCGAGCAGCTCGACCACCTCCCGCATGGTCTGCTCGACCGACGGATGCCGGAAGGAGCGCCCGAGCTCCCGACCCCGTCGGGCCCCCTCGTCATCGGCGGCGGTGGCGGCGTCGTCGCCCGAGACCCGCCGCAGGAGCGAGACGAGGCTCCCCACGAACAGGCGCACCTCGGGGTCGCTGGCCAGGAGGGGCTGGCGGAGGCGGTAGCGCTTGGAAGGGCGGCCCCGTCCTGCCGGGACTCCGGCCTCCTCCTCCAGCATCCCGGCCTCGAGC
>JBOGFO010000673.1:0-4630 GCA_050743445.1 Acidimicrobiia bacterium | reverse complement strand
ATGGAACCGCGTCTGACGATGCCCGACCTGCCGCACTGGGCCGACCTCAAGCTGGATCGATCGGCCGGAGGCGGGGTGGTGGTTGCGGCGCTGGTGGGGGGTGCCCTCGTCGACCTGGCCGTCCGTTCGGACCCGTGGTCGATCTCCGGGGCCATCCTCGCCGCCGCCGTGGCCGTCATGGTGCCGCTGGCCGGTCGGGTGGAGAGCCGGCATTCCCGGGCGCTGCTCGTTGCCGCTCCCATCTTCGGCTTCTTTCTCGCCCTGCGGGCCAGCGAGTGGCTCCTCCCCTACAACGTCCTGGCCGCGGGCGGCCTCCTCGCCCTGGCTGCGTCACTGGCCCGGGGCGGGTCGCTCCTCGATCTCCCGTTCATCGGGCTTGCCGCCCGCAGCATCCATGCCGCCCTGCACGGGTTGGCGGCGCCGGCCTTCGCCTGGGAGGGACTGCTCCGGTTCCTCGGCCCTGACGGCCCGGACACCGGCCACGCAGCGCGGGCGCGCCGGTGGGCCGCGGTCCTGCGGGGGCTGGCGCTCGCCCTTCCGCTGCTCGTCATGTTGGGCGCCCTCCTGGCTTCGGCCGACGTGGTCTTCGCCCACTTCATCGATCTGGCGCCCGACCTCGGCGACCTGGGCCGGCACGTGGTCCTCATCGCCATCGGCGCCTGGGGGATGGCCGCCCTCCTGCGGGTGGCGGCAGCCCGGCCACCGGGAGCCGGCCGTCAGCGCTTTCCCCTGGTCGGTCCCGTGGAGGCCACCGTCGTCCTGGGTTCACTGGTGGCGCTCTTCGCCGCGTTCGCCGTCACCCAGGTGGTCAGCTTCCGAGGCGGCGCCCGCCACGTCATCGAGACGGCGGGCCTGACCTACGCCGAATACGCCCGCTCGGGGTTCTTCCAGCTGGTGGCGGTGGCGGCCATCACCTTCGCCGTCCTGCTCGCCGTCGACATCCTCACCGAACCGGACGACCCGGCCACCCGGCGCCGGCTGCTGGTCCTGAGCGAGGTGTGCATCGCCCTCACGCTCGTGGTCGTAGCCACCGCCCTGCACCGGCTCAACCTCTACGAGAACGCCTACGGGCTGACCATGCTGCGGTTCTACGCCGCCGTCCTCGTCGGCTGGGTCGGGCTGGCGCTGGTGCTCCTCGGCGCCTGGCTCGGCGGGTCCCGGCGGCGGGCGTGGTTCCCGGCCGCGGCCGTCGGAGCCGGCCTCGCCGGCCTGCTGGTCCTCAACCTCATCAATCCCGAGGCGATCGTGGTCCGGCGCAACGTGGCGCTGGCCGAGCAGACGGGTCGTTTCGACGCCGAGTACCTCCTCGAGCTGTCCGACGACGCCGTTCCGGAGCTGGTGCGCACGCTCCCCCGCCTCGACCCGGCCAACCAGGCCAACGTACTGGCCCACGTCTGCGATGTGCCGGCCGAGGCGGAGGGCGGCTGGGCGGCGTGGAACCGTTCGGAACACAAGGCCATCGCCGCCCGCAACCAGGTGTGCCGCCCGGGAGGCTAAGCCGAAGTTACGGCGACTTTCGGGCCTAAGTGGACGCGGCCAGAGCCTCCGCCCGCGCCACCCATCCCGTCATTCCCAGCGCCTCGAACTGGCGGACGGCCGCCTCGTGGAGCTCACCGGCGGCTTCGGCGTCGCCGGTCGCCGCCCGCCGCCGGCGGACGGTGGCCTCGTCGAGATCGCAGACGGCCAGCAGCGGCATGGCACCTTCGTCCTCCAGGACGCGGCGGGCCTCGCCGAACCACTCCAGCGCCTCGTCGTAGCGCCCGTTCACGGCGCACAGCCGGGCCAGGGCCAACCGGCCGTCGGCCATGGGGAAGCGCGCGTCGGCCACCAGGACCTTGTCCCGCAGGGCCCGTTCGATGACATCGAGGTGGTCGGTGCGGCCGAGGATCCAGAGCTCTCGGCGGCATTGCCGGCCAGACCGGCGAAGGCCACGGTCCAGGTCGGCGCCTGCTCCAACCAGGGGATGACATCGTCGAGCGAGGCGATGGCCTCGTCGCCCTTCCCCAGGCGGGCCCGGGCCAGGGCGTGGCCGGCGTAGAGGAAGCCGAGCGTCCAGGCCAGCGTCGGGTTGCCACTCGACGACAGGGCACCGAACACGGCGGCCAACGGCTCCCAGCCCTCGTCCAGGGTGGCGCACAGCAGGTACTGGGGGTACACGACGGTGGGCACGGGCACCCCGGCGCGGGTGGTGAGGGCCAGCGCCTGGTCGAGCGCCCGGCGGCCCTCGCTGATGCGACCCAGGGCGAGGTAGGAGAAGGACGCATAGGCCCCGGTCCGGGCGGCCCGGACCAGCCGCCCCGCGGCCTCCGCCTCCCTGGCCTCGGCCTCGAAGACGGGGACGGCACGCTGGTACTCGGCCGCCCACAGGCAGAGCACGACCAGGTTCGAGCTCTTGGCGGCGTCGGCGCGTTTGTCGAACACCGCCTCCATGGGCGCGGGGGCGAGGGGGTCGAGGGCGGCCGCCTGGAGGATGGCGGCGGCCTCCCTCCGCTCCGGGGTGTCGTAGGGGATGCCGGGGTTGTCCGGCGCCTCCGCCTCCCGGCGCTGGTAGTCGAAGCACAGCAGGCGGGCCCAGGCGACGTCGTGGCCGGCGGCGTAGGCGAGTCCGGTCCGGGCCAGCTCCCAGGACGCCACGATCCCGCCGGCGGTGGCGACCACGTAGGCGGCGTCGGAGAGGTACTCGGCCGCCGCCGGTTTGGTCTCGGCCTCGGCGATGGCCTCCGCCGCCCGCCGGGCGACGTCGACGGCCTCGTCGTAGTCGAGAGCCCAGGCCCGCACGATGCCCAGGCGTCCGAGGAGGCGGGGCCGGCGGTCGTCACCCGATGGCAGCAGGTCGAGGGCCATGCGCAGGAAGGTGGCGGCCTCGTCGTAGGCGCCCGTGCCCTGGGCCAGACCGGCGGCCTCGAGGGCCGGCTCCACTCCCGCTTCCGCCCCGGGGAGCGCCATGCTGCGGTGGTACTGGACGGCGATCTCGGCCGCGGATGCCCCGCCGGGGCCGCTGGCGCCGGCGGCGAGGGCCTCGGCCACCCGCCGGTGCAGGCGGGAGCGCCGCGACGGAACCAACCCGTCGTAGAGGGCATGGCGGATGACCGCATGGGTGAAGGCGTACGTCTCGGTGTCGCCCGACGGCTCCAGGATGCGGGCCTTGACCGCGTCGTCGAGGCAGTCGAGGCCCTCTTCCTCGCCGAGGCCGGCCACCCCGGCGGCCACGTCGAAGCGGAAGGCGCCCTGGAAGGCGGCGGCCACGCCGAGCAGACGGCCGGTGGCCTCCGAGAGGCGGGCCAGGCGCCGGGTGACCACGTCCCGGACGGCCACGGGGAGGGTCAGGTCGCGCAGGCGCGCCGTCGCCGTCCAGCGCCCGTCGGGCCCCCGATAGGGACGGCCGGGTCCGCGGACACCGTTGCCCCGTCAGGGGATTCGGGGGTGGCCGCCTCCGGCGCCTCGACCGTGGCCACCGGAGCCAGGAGCCCGTTGGCGGCTTCCAGCTCGGACCGGTTCAGCCGCGTGCCGCAACCGCTGACGGCCAGGACGATGGCCGCCGCCGTTGCCACCCGCCGCACTGCGTTGCCCACGTCGCTCAGCCGCCCCTCGCCGACAAACCCTGCGCCGACAAACTCAGCTGATTGTATGACGAACTAGCAATCTTGTCATCAGAGCTGGTAGCGTTCTGACATGTCGGGCGAAGCCGAGAACGTCCTCCACAGCCGGACCCGGCCCGAGGCGTCCTGGAGCACCATCAACCTCGCCGAGGCCATGCCCGGTGTGGCCACGCCGCTGGGGTGGAGCTTCTGGGGCCCGGCGGGTGAGCTGGGAGCCCGGGCCCCCTTCCTGGCCATGGGTGCGCTCCCCGCCGCCCAGGCGGCCGTCCCTGACGACCCGGAAGAGCGGGTCATCAACGTCTTCTTCGGACGCGTCGCCGGCCGGGTCGACTTCTTCTGCGAGATGGGCGATCTGATCCCCGGCGTGACCGGAGAAGGGATTGCCCGGGACGTCTTCGGGTTCGTCCCGCCCAACTACGTGAGCCGGCCCTCGCGCCGCCGCTGGGCGGTGTGCGCGGGCAAGCTGCCCGCCACCTTCTTCCGGATCCCGTCGGTCATGTACCGCACCCGCCGGGAGACCGAGGCGTGGTGGCGGGACGAGCTCACCCGGCACGGGATCCTCGACCTGGACGGCGCCCGCCAGCAGCTGGCCGGCGCCGCCAACCGCTTCCGGGACACACTCGCCCTCCAGGCCATCAACGTCGCCTGCGGCATCCAGCCCCTCTACGAGCAGGTCGGGGCGCTGGCCAAGGCGGCCGGACTCGACGGAGCCAAGCTCATGACCGGCCACGGCTCCCACGAGGAGACGGCCATCATCGAGGACCTGTGGGCCGTGTCGCGGGACCGCCTCACCCTCGACGCCTTCGTGGCCCGCCACGGCTACCACGGCCCCTCCGAAGGTGAGATCTCGGGCGTGGTGTGGCGGGAGGACGCCGCTCCCGTGCGCCAGCTCGTCGACAGCTACCGGAGCCTCGGGGACGACGCCGACCCGGCCCGTACCGTCAGGGCCCGGGCGGCGGAGCGGGCCCAGCTCGAGGCCGTGCTGCTGGCCGACCTCAGCCGGGCCCGCCAGGCCAAGGCCCGCCTGCTGC
>JBOGFO010000672.1:0-1786 GCA_050743445.1 Acidimicrobiia bacterium | reverse complement strand
AGAAGGCCGCCCCCGCCAAGAAGGCCACCCCCCGGAAGCGTTGACGTCAACGGTCAAGGGGGCGGCCGGTCCGCCCCCTTGACTGCTGCCAGCACGGCGCGGATCCCGGGGACGGGAACGTGCCGGTCGAGAGCGCAGACGGTCCAGCGGTGCCCGAAGGGATCCTCGAACTGCCCGCCGCAACGAAGTGGCCGGCGGTCCTCCGGCATGCACGACGGTGTCGCCCCCGCGGCCACGGCCCGGGTGAGCACGGCGTCGGCATCCTCCACCCGGACCTCCAGGGTCACCGGCGTGCCCCCGATGGCCTTCGGCCCCAGCAGCCCTGCTTCCCGGTCCTCCTCACGGAGCACGAGGCGCGCCGGGCCGACGGAGATCTCGGCGTGGACCACGCGACCGTCAGGGTCGAGCAGACGCACGTGCTCCTCGGCGCCGAACACCTCGCGATAGAAGCGGATGGCGTCGCCGGCGCCGGCAACGCAGAGATACGGGGTGACTCCGGGACACGGCGCCTGGTGCGGTCCTGTCTTCATGTGATCCTCCTGGTCGACGCGGATGGGACGGGCCGAGCATGCGCTCACCGACCCCGCCACCACATCGGGCAGCCGCCCTATTTCGCGCCGCGCCCCTGCCCTAATTCCTCGTCGCGGCACCGGCCTCCAGTCCTACAGTTCGGGCCTTCATCGGCAGGGGAGGCAGACAGGGAAGTGCAGTGTGCCCAGGAGCCAAATCCTTGAGAAGCCCCGAGCCATTCCCGGGGTCAGCCCCGTCTTCATCGGCCGCCACCGGGAGATCGCCGGGCTGACGGCAGCCCTGGAGGTGGCGGACTCCGGCCGGATGACCGCCGTGGCCGTGGCCGGCGAGAGCGGCGTCGGCAAGACCCGGCTCGTCACCCACTTCGCCCGCCAGGCGACCGGAGGGGGCGCCACCGTGCTCATCGGCGGGTGCATCGAGCTCGAGGACGCGTGCCCGCCCTACTGGCCCTTCATCGACGCCTTCCGGCGGCTGCTGGCCCGCCTCGAACCGGAGGTGGCCGACGACCTCGCCGGTCCCTTCCGCCGGCTGCTCGGACGCCGCGACCGGGCCCGGTTCTTCGAGCTGGTCCTCGAGGTGGCGGAACGGCTGGCCGCCCACTCCCCCGCCGTGCTGATCATCGAGGACCTCCAGTGGGCCGACCGGTCGACCCGCGACCTCCTCGGCTTCCTCCTGGCCAACACGATCGACGACCGGATCCTGGTGGTGGGGACCTACCGCGACGTCGGGCTTCGTCCCGACCATCCCCTCCTGGGCCTGCTGGGTGAGCTCCGCCGGCGCGGCGCCCGGTTCATGGAGCTGGCGCCGTTCGACGGCGGCGAGCTGACCCAGCTCGTCCGCGAGATCCTCGGAGCCGAGCCCGACCCCGAGCTCCTGGCCGCCATCCTCTCCCGCTCCGACGGCAACCCCTTCTTCGCCGAGGAGCTGCTGGCGGCGGCCCATCAGGGCGAGCCGGTCGGGCTCACCCCGAGCCTGCGCCACATCATCCACGCCCGGGCGGCCGGCCTCTCGGGCTCGGCCCGGGAGGTCGCCCGGGTCGTCGCCGCCGGCACGGGACCGGTGGACCAAGCCTTGCTGGAAGCGGTGGCCGGCCTTGGTGCCGGGCTACTCGACGCGCTGCGGGAGTGCGTGCACAGCGGCGTTCTCGTGGTCGACGCGTCCGGACGGTTCTGCTTCCGGCACAGCCTGGTGCGTGAAGTCGTCTACGGCGATCTCCTCCCCGGCGAGGCGGCCCGGATCCACGCCGCCTATGGGG
>JBOGFO010000671.1:0-7940 GCA_050743445.1 Acidimicrobiia bacterium | reverse complement strand
GCTCACCATGCCCCCGAAGGCCCGCATCTGGCGGGCGGCCAGGTCATGGCCGGGATGGCCGGCGAGGCCCGGATAGCGGACCTCGGCCACCGCCGGTTGGGTGTTCAGCATCCCGGCCACCGCCGCCGCGTTGGCGCAGTGGCGGTCCATGCGCAGGGCCAGGGTCTTCACGCCCCGCATGATGAGGAAGCAGTCGACGGGCCCCGGCACCGCCCCGGTGGCGGTCTGGAACAGGGCCAGGCGCTCGGCCAGGGCGTCATCGGACAGGCCGACGAAACCGCCGAGGACGTCGGAGTGGCCGCCCAGGTACTTGGTCGTGGAGTGCACCACGATGTCGGCGCCCAGGGCCAGCGGCTGCTGCAGCCAGGGCGAGCACAGCGTGTTGTCGACCACGCACCGGCCCCCGAGGTCGTGGGCCTGGCCGCTCACGGCGGCGATGTCGATGATGTCGAGGCGGGGGTTGGTGGGGGATTCGATCCACACCAGGCGGGTGGCCGGCTGCCAGGCGGCACTCAGCGCGGCGGCCTCGGTGAGGTCGACGGCCGTGAAGCCGACGTCCATCTCCTCCCACACCCGGGCCAGGAGCCGGTAGGTCCCGCCGTAGAAATCGCGGGGGACGACGAGGTGATCGCCCGGGCGCAGCAGCAGGCGCAGCACGGCGTCCTCGGCGGCCAGGCCGCTGGCGTAGCAGAAGCCGTGGGCCGCCCCTTCCAGGGACGCCAGGCACACCTCCAGAGCGGCCCGGGTCGGGTTGCCCGAGCGGGAGTAGGTCCAGCGCTGGTCCCGGTCGACGTCGGCGCCGGCAAAGGTCGACGTCTGGTAGATCGGCACCGACACCGCGCCGGTGGCCGGATCAGGTTCCTGGCCGGCGTGGATGGCGCGGGTCTCGAACTCCGCCCCGGCGAAGGGATCGGGTGCGGCCCGGGTCATCGATGGATCAGAGCCGTTCGACGATCATGGCCATGCCCTGGCCGCCACCGACGCACATCGACTCGAGGCCGATGGTCTTGTCGGACTCCTCCAGCCCGTTGAGGAGCGTGGTCATGATGCGAGCGCCGGTCATGCCGAAGGGGTGCCCGAGGGCGATGGCCCCGCCGTACACGTTGAGCTTGTCCCAGGGGATGCCGAGATGGCGGGCGGAGGGGATGACCTGAGCGGCGAAGGCCTCGTTGATCTCGACGAGGTCGACGTTCTCCATGGACATGCCGGCCCGGCGCAGCGCCTGGCGGCACGCCTCGATCGGCCCGAGGCCCATGATCTCGGGGTCGAGGGCCGTCACCCCGCTGGCCACGATCCGGGCCCGCGGCCGGATGCCGAGCTCCCGGGCCCGGGTGTCGCTCATGACCACGACGGCGGCGGCGCCGTCGTTGAGCGGGCAGCTGTTGCCGGCGGTGATGGTCCCGTCGGGACGGAAGACGGGCTTGAGGGAGGACAGCTTCTCCAGCGACGTGTCGGGGCGGGGACCATCGTCGGTGGCGACCTGGTTTCCGTTGGGGAGCACCACCGGGGTGATCTCCTTGTCGAAGAAGCCGCGCTTCTGGGCGGCCACGGCCCGGGTCTGGGATTGGAGGGCGAACTCGTCCATCTCATCCCGGGAGACTCCCTCCAGCTGGGCCACGTTCTCAGCCGTCTGGCCCATGGCGATGTAGACGTCGGGAAGGCCGTCCTCCACCGGCGCCCACGGCTCGGCACCGGCCTGCGCACGGGCTTCGGACCGTTGGGCGGCCTCGTCGAAGTGGGGGTTGCGGGTATCGGGCGAGCTGTCCGAGGTGCCCTTGATGAAGCGGGACACCAGCTCGACGCCGGCGGCCACGAAGACGTCACCCTCGCCGGCCCGGATGGCATGGGCGGCCATGCGGATGGTCTGGAGCGACGAGGAGCAGTACCGGGTGATGGTGCACCCCGGCACCTCCGGGAGCCCGGCGAGGACGGCCACGACCCGGCCGAGGTTGTAGCCCTGCTCGCCTCCGGGCAGGCCGCAGCCGACCATGAGGTCCTCCACCTCGGCCGGGTCGAGCTCGGGCACCTTGGCCAGGGCGGAGACGACGATGCCGGCCAGGAGGTCGTCGGGCCGGAGCTCCGTGAGCGAGCCTTTGAAGGCGCGCCCGATGGGGCTGCGGGCGGTGGCGACGATGACGGGCTCGGGCATGGGGAACCTCCTCGGGAGCGGTGACGGGGACAGTAGTCCCGGTCCGGGCGCCGATTTCCTGGCTAGCGTCCCGCCCGCGTGCGGATCGACGTCCACCACCACGTCCTGCCTCCCTTCTACCTGGAGGCCATCCGCGCCACGGACTACGACCGCACCGGCGGTATCCGGTTTCCCGAGTGGCACCCGCAGGACAGCCTCGAGGTCATGGACCGCCACGGCATCGACACCGCCGTCCTGTCGGTGTCAACCCCGGGGGTGGCCTTCCTGGAACCCCCCGACGCCATCGCCATGGCCCGGCGGTGCAACGAGTGGATGGCCGATCTGGTCGCCGCCCACCCGGGCCGTTTCGGCGCCTTCGCCTGCCTGCCCCTCGGGGAGGTGGAGGCGGCGGTGTCCGAGACCGTCCACGCCCTCGACGGGCTCGGACTCCACGGGGTGACCCTGTTCTCGTCCGCCGGCGGCCGCCATCTCGGCGACGCGCGCTTCGAGCCCCTCATGGCGGAGCTGGACCGCCGGCGGGCGGTGGCCTTCCTCCACCCGACGACGCCGCCCGCCGGACCGCCGCCCGGCCTCGATGTGCCGGTGTTCGCCGTCGAGTTCGTGGCCGACACCACCCGGGCCATCGCCAACCTGATCCTGTCGGGAACGCTGGAGGCTCACCCCGGGATCGCCTTCGTCTGCGCCCACGGTGGCGGCTTCGCCCCGTTCATCGTCTCGAGGCTGGAGGCAGCGTGGTCCCGCTCGCCCGAACCCGCCGTCCGCGCGCCGGCCGGCGTGGTCGCCTACCTGCGCCGGCTCCACTACGACACCGCGGCGGTGGCCAATCCCCTTGCCCTGCCGGCGATCCTGGCCCTGGCCGGGCCGGGCCGGGTGCTCCTCGGCACCGACTTCCCCTTCGCCTCCGAGCCGGTGCTGGCCGAGACGCTTGCCGGTCTCCGGGACGTGCCCGGGCTGGGCGACAACGCGCTGTGCCTGCTGCCGGGGCTTCGCCCCGGTGAGCCGGTCGCATAGGGGGATGTCATTTCCTAAAAATTCGACAAAGTGATTGTCAGTACGCAAAAGACGGCGTAGTGTTGCCAGTGATGCCTAGTGCCACTCCGGTAACCGCTGTAAAAACAGCGGGGCCACTGATCCCAAAGCGACCAGTGGGCCGGAACGGGAGACCAGCGAACCTTTGCGCTCGGGGTCGCCGACACCAGGAACACAGCAATCCGCCGGCGACTGAGGACGGCGGGAAAGGAGAACCGACATGGCAGTTCGGATCGGACCACGCATGACGAGGAGCCGGGTTGCCGTCCTCCTGGTGGTCCTTGCGTTCTCGGGGATCAGCCTTCCCTCGTCGGCGCAGGCCAGCGACGGCACCTGCAACGGTCGCCTCCCCACAGCCACGAATCTCGACGCTTCCGACGAAAAGGGCCCGGTGACCCTCACGGGGACCGCCGGCGCCGACGTCATCATCGGCAGCAAGCACGGTGACACGATCAACGGCTTCGGCGGCAACGACATCATCTGTGCCGGGAAGGGCGCCGACACCGTCTACGGCGGAGGCGGGGCCGACCGCATCTACGGAGACAAGGGCGACGACTCCCTCAACGGCGGCGGGGGCACGGACAACGTCTACGGCGACGACGACGACGACGTGGTCATCGGCGACGGTGGTGAGGACCGGCTGTCGGGCGGCGACGACGACGACACGCTCAATGGCCTCGACGGGAACACCGAGGACGAAATGAGCGGCGACGACGGCGACGACCTCTGCGCCGCCGATGACAACGACGAGGTCGACGACTGCGAATCCTGATCGCCGGCCGGTGAGCTCCTCCGGGAGCCCGCAGTACGACTGACTGACGCTGGTGCACCACCCCCGGGGCAGCCCGTCCCGGGGGGTGGGCTCCGGCTCACCACCACCCCCTGCAGGACCCCCCTTTTTTTGCCCGCGCGCCTAGATCCCTACCCCCGAGCAGGCCTAGGCCCCCGAATTCCTTGTCCGGAGGGAATCCGTGTCCACGTCGCCGTCGACTTACATCTCCGCCGATACGGCACCCGCCGGGCTGGCGGTGCGGCGGTCCGTGTGGCTGGCACCGCTGTTCCTGGCCGGGTTCGCCCTGGCCAGCGCGGTCACGGTTCCCGCGCTCCCCGCCCTCACCGGGCTCTACGCCCGGCTGCTGGCCGCCGGGAGCGCCACGCCGGCCGAAGCGCTCGGCGGGCCTGCCGCCTCCCTCTCATTCCGGCCTCTGATCGCCCTCCTCCTCATCCTGCTGGCAGCGTGCTCGGCCGGCAGCGCCCGGGCCCGGCTGCGACTCGGGGTGTGGACGGTCACCGTCTACGGGTCCGTGGTGGTGGCGGCCGATGTGGTGCTGGCGGTGGCGCCGCCGGAGGCGTTCCTCCCCGCCCCCCTCGGACCGACGGCCGGCATCGGCGCCGCCTTCGTCGGGGTGCTCGTGGTGGTGGTGTCGATCTTCACCCACCGCCTCCTGCCCGGCGGGGTGCGCATCGCCACCCGCCGGCGCAGCGCGGGGACGACCTACCCCGTCCTCGCCGTGTGCGCCGCCGGCGCCGTGACCGTGGCCCTGGCCTGGCGCTGGGCCCGGGCCGGGATCCTCGGCGACCTGCGCATCCCCTTCAACGGCTGGCTCTACGAAGAGCTGGTCGTCGGTCTCGTGGCCGCCGTCTGCCTGCTGCGCCTGCTCTCCGCGCTCGAGGAGCGCCAGCTGCCCGGGCGGGGACCGGACCTCTCCGTCGCCTTCCTCGTCCCCGCCTACAACGAGGCCCACGGGATCGAGGAGTGCATCCGGTCCCTGGATGCGGCCGCCGCCCACCATCCCGGCGGCTGCGTCGCCTACATCGTCGATAACGCCTCCACCGATGCCACGGCGTCGGTGGCACGGGCGGCACTGGCCGGCTGCGACCATCTCGACGGCGCCGTCCTGGGTTGCCCCACGCCGGGGAAGGCCAAGGCGCTCAACTTCGGGCTGGCCCGGATCGGCGAGGACCTGGTGGTCCGCATCGACGCCGACACCACGGTCGAACCCTCGCTGCTGAGCGTGGTCGTCCCCCGCTTCTGGGACCGGTCGGTGGGGGGCGTCGGCGGCTTCCCGCTCCCCAAGGCGGGCGGCCCCCGCTGGCTCGGCGCCCTGCGGCTCATCGAGGTCTACACCGCCATCGCCTTCTTCCGGGTGGCGCAGAGCGCCCTCGACGGCACCACGGTGATGCCCGGGTCGATCGCCGCCTACCGGCGGGAGCTGCTGTCCGAGCTGGGCGGCTTCGGCCTCGGCTTCAACGGCGAGGACTCCGACATCACCATGCGGATCGGACGGCTGGGGTACCGGATCGTGACCGACGCCCGGGTCCGGGTCCGCACCGAGAACCCGAAGACGCTGGCCGAGCTGCGCGAGCAGCGCCAGCGGTGGACCCGGGGGCGCTTCCACATGGCGGCCCGCAACCTGTCGGCCATCGGCATGGGCCAGGGGGTCCGGGCGGTGTGGATGCTGCCCCAGTCGCTGTTCAACGCCTGCCGGCGCTGCGTGATGATCCCCCTGCTCGTCGGGGCCGGTGCGGTCGAGCTGACCGACCCGTCGATCCTCTCCCTCCGGGAGATCTTCGCCGTGGCCCGCCTGGTGGTCGGTGTCCAGGTGGTGGGGGCGGTCGTGCTGCTCGCCGTCCATCACCAGTGGTGGGCCGTGCCCTACGCCCCCCTCACCCTGGCCTACCGGATCGTGCTCGCCTACATCGCTTTCGAGACCGTGCTCACCCTGGCCCTGCGGCCCGCCCCGCGCCGGACGGTCCGCCGGGCCCTCTCTCTTCCCCGTATCCGTTTCTCAGGAGGTGTGTCATGAGGATCTTCATCGCCGGCGTCGACGGGTATCTGGGCTTCACCCTGGCCCAGCACCTGGCGGCCCGGGGCCACGACGTGGCGGGCGCCGACGCCTTCCTCCGGCGCGGGTGGGTGACGGAGATGGGCTCGTGGAGCGCCCTGCCCGTCGCCTCCATGGAGGATCGCCGGCGGGCCTTCGCCGATCGTTACGGCCAGTCCCTGGCCTTCTCCAACATCGACCTGCGCGACTACGCCGCCGTCGAGCGGGCCCTGCGGGAGTTCGAGCCCGACGCCGTGGTCCACCTGGGCGAGTGCCCGTCGGCGCCGTACTCGATGCTCGACGTCCACCACGCCACCTTCGTCCAGAACAACAACGTGACGTCCACATTCAACCTGATCTTCGCCATCCGGGACGTGGCGCCGGGGGCGCACCTCCTCAAGCTGGGCACCATGGGGGAGTACGGCACCCCCAACGTGGCCATCCCCGAGGGCTTCTTCGAGGTGGAGTACCGGGGCCGGCGCGACCGGATGCCCTTCCCGCGCCAGGCCGGGTCCTTCTACCACTGGTCGAAGGTGGCCGGCTCCAACAACATCATGCTGGCGTCGAAGGTCTACGGCCTCTCAGCCACCGACGTCATGCAGGGCGTCGTCTTCGGCACCCGCATCGACGAGATGGGCGACGACCCCCGGCTGCGCACCCGGGTCGACTTCGACGAGTGCTTCGGGACGGCCGTCAACCGGTTCTGCTGCCAGGCGGTCATCGGTCACCCCATCACGCCCTACGGCAGCGGCCACCAGAAGCGCGGCTTCCTGTCCCTGCGCGACTCCATGCAGTGCCTGACCCTCGCCCTGGAGAACCCGCCCGATCAGGGTGAGTACCGGGTCTTCAATCAGTTCGCCGAGGTCTACGACGTGGCGGGGCTGGCCGAGACGGTGGCCCGGGTGGCGGGCGAGCTGGGTGTGGGCGCCCGGGTGTCGCCGGTCGAGAACCCCCGCGCCGAGCTCGAGGACCACTTCTACGAGCCCGACCACCGGGCCCTGGCCGATCTCGTCTACCGGCCGATCCACGACGTGGAGACGGAGCTGCGGATCATGCTGAGCGATCTCCTTCCGCACGCCCGGCGCATCGAGGAGAAGAGGGACGCCTTCCGCCTCAACGTCCGCTGGCAGGAGCCGGCGACCGATGGCGCTCGCCCGCGGCTCACCGCCGTCGGGGCCTGATCGGAGGTGCCGCCATGTCACCGCGTGATCTGCGTCAGTTGAACGTCAACCTGCCCGACACCCTGATCCGGGAGTGCAAGCACGCCGCCATCGACCACGACCTGTCCCTGTCGACCCTCGTGGCCGACGCCCTGCGCGGTCACCTCGCCCAACTCGGCCGGACGACCAACGGAGACTCCCAACCCCGGCCGACGGCCCGGGCCGGAGACCGTGGGACCCGCGCCAACGACTAAGGTCCCGGGCCGCATCTGCAAGGAAGGGGGAGTCCGATGGCGCACGAGGTGCGGGCAGTGGTGGCGACGGCCAAGAAGGCTCCGGTCACGGTGGAAACCATCACCGTGCCCGACCCGGGACCGGGTGAGGCACTGGTGCGGGTGAAGGCCTGCGGCGTGTGCCACACCGACCTCCACTACCGGGAGGGCGGTATCAACGACGAGTTCCCGTTCCTGCTCGGTCACGAGGCGGCGGGCTTCGTGGAGGCGGTGGGGGAGGGCGTGACCGGGGTGGCCCCCGGCGACTACGTCGTCATCGCCTGGCGGGCGCCGTGCGGCAACTGCCGCTCGTGTCGGCGGGGCGCGCCGTGGTACTGCTTCGCCTCCCACAACGCCACCCAGAAGATGATGCTGGGTGGGACGCCGCTGTCCCCCGCCCTCGGCATCGGCGCCTTCGCCGAGCTCACGCTCGTCCACGCCGGGCAGTGCGTCACCGTCGATTCCCGGGCCAAGCCCGAGGCGGCGGGACTCATCGGCTGCGGGA
>JBOGFO010000670.1:0-1959 GCA_050743445.1 Acidimicrobiia bacterium | reverse complement strand
GCGGGGGCATGAGGGCGTAGATGATGCCCATGGGGAGCACCACCGCCGCCACCACCAGCACCAGCCGCTGGTCGTCCACCCACCCGGCCGCCCGGAGCCGGGCGGAGAACTGGGCGGCGACGAAGAGCACCACGAAGGTGAGGACGATCACGAGGGCGTAGAGGGCCTGGCGCTTGGCCAGCGTGTCCGGGTCGCCCACCGCCGGCGGGTTCGGGGGGTACTTGAGCCAGGGCGACACGGTGATGGCGCCACCGAGCACCGCGCCGGCGACCAGGGCCCGGGTGCTGGAGGAGGGAACCCGCTTGCGCAGCGCGAGGAATGCCACCGCGAACAGGGAGCCGAAGGAGGCGCCCGCCAGGGCGTAGGCCCCGAAGAGGCCGGCCCCCTTCTGCGCCGTCCGGGACACCTCGGGCTCCTCCGCCGCCTCGTGGCCCGTCCCGCCGCCGGCTTCCGCCGCCGCGTTGGCCTCCTCGATGGCGATGGCGTCCTCGATGGACGGTTCGCCGGTGATGGCGAGGAAGGCGGCACTGACGAACCCGGCCAGGATCCCGAGCACCACCGCGCCCACGACGACCGAGAGCGGTCGCGAGGGATCGAAGCGGCGGAGCATGCCGGGCCCAGCTCGAGTGCCGGATGTCGGGCTCAGTGGCAGGGCACGCCGAGAAGGTGACGGCCGTCGTGGAAGGCCTCATGGATGAAGGAGGCCGAGCCGCTCAGGGCGGTCGAGACGGCGCCACCCTCGAAGGTCACGAGCCACAGGACTCCGACGGCCAAGGCGACGGCCAGCCATACCCAGACGGGAATCGGAAGAGCGACGGGACGGCGGGTGGTGATCGCTGTCATCCGGACCTCCATTGGACGTGACCTTGCCGGCCCTGTACCGGCCCCCGAATTGTGACCGGGGCTTACGGTATCGCAGCCGGCGGGACGGCGCTCACCCTTCCTTCTCGGTCACCCCGGCGGCGTCGAAGGTGGCCATCTCCGAGAGCAGGCGGACGGCCGACTCCAGGACGGGCAGGGCCAGGCAGGCCCCTGTCCCCTCGCCGAGGCGCAGGCCGAGATCGAGGACGGGCTCAAGTCCGAGGACCTCCAGCACCACGGCGGCACCCGGCTCGACGGAGCGGTGGCCGGCGACGCAGCGGTCAGCCACGCCGGGCACCACGCGCTCGGCCACCAGCAGGGCGGCGTCGGCGATCACCCCGTCGATCACGACCGGGACCCCCGCCGCCGCACCGCCCACCACGAAGCCGCAGAGGGCGGCCAGCTCCAGGCCGCCCACCGCCGCCAGGGTGGCGAGGGGGCCGGCGGCCAGGCTCCCGGCATGCAACCCGAGGGCCCGCTCCACCACGGACACCTTGTGGGCCAGGGCGTCGTCGTCGATCCCCGTTCCCCGTCCGGTGACCTCGGCCGCCGGCCGGCCGGTCAGGGCGGCGATCACCGCCGCCGCCGGCGTGGTGTTGCCGATCCCCATCTCACCGGTCACCAGCGCCCGGGCGCCTCCGGCCACGAGCTCGGCCGCCACCTCGGCCCCGACGTCGAGGGCGGCCCGGCACTGGCCGGCGGTCATCGCCGGCTCCACCGCCAGGTTGCCGGTGCCCGCCGCCACCTTCCGCACCAGGAGCCCGCCGGTGCCGGCCAGGGGAGTTGGGGAGGGGATCGGGGTGGCCACCCCCACGTCGACCACCACCACCGTCGCCCCCACCTGGCGGGCCAGGACGTTGATGGCGGCGCCGCCGGCCAGGAAGTTGGCCACCATCTGAGCCGTGACCTCCTGGACCCATGGCGTGACGCCTTCGGCCACGACCCCGTGGTCGCCGGCGAAGATGGCCACCGCCGCCGGCTGCGGTGCCGGCGGGGGACAGCGGCCGGCGATGCCGGCCAGACGGGTGCCGAGCGCCTCGAGATGTCCGAGGGCCCCCCGGGGTTTGGTGAGGCGATCCTGGAGGGCGGCGGCCTCGG
>JBOGFO010000669.1:0-5334 GCA_050743445.1 Acidimicrobiia bacterium | reverse complement strand
GTGTAGTTGTGCGTCGTGGTCGGCAGCTCGGTGGTAGCCGAGGTGCCGTCGCCGAAGTTCCAGTGGAAGTCGAGGTCGTCGTTGTCGGGGTCCGTCGACGCCGACCCGTTGAAGTTGACGAGCGCGGGCGCCGACGCCGACGCCTGCGGGGTGGCGGTGAAGGAGGCGGTGGGCGGGAGGTCGCCAGGCAGGGCCTTGCTGATCCGCCGGACGCTGTCGCCGTTCTCGAAGGTCGTGTAGTACAGCGCCTGGGTGCCCTTGTAGGGCCCGAAGGTCATGTGGACGGCGCTGCTGCTGCCCAGGCCCTCGACGAACGGCACCATGGTGAAGCCGCCGCCGGCCTTCGGGGCGAGGCGGAAGATCTTGCCGCACACGAAGTCCGAGAAGATGTAGGAGCCGTCGTAGGGCGCACCCCACACGCCGTTGGGCACGAAGGCGCCGCCGGTGATCGAGGCACACTGGGTGACGTCGTGGTTGTAGTCGAAGATGGGGTTGGTGAGGCCGCCGATCACCGAACCGTCGGCCGCCGGGTTGCAGTCGGTCGCCGAGTTGTTCTTGCAGTGGCCTTCCCGCACGTTGAAGCCGTAGTCGGCCCCGGCGGCGCCCTTGTTGATCTCCTCCCAGATCGCCGTCCCCACGTCGTTGATGTAGAAGTTCTGCGTGCCGGGCTGGAAGGCGAAGCGGAACGGGTTGCGGAGGCCGGTGGAGTAGATCTCACCGCAGCGGCCGGTACCGGCCGGGACCCCCGCCGGGTTGGCGCAGCGGCGCACGTTGGCGTCGCCGGCGTAGGGGTTCGAAGCCGGGAAGGTGCCGTCCCGGTTGACCCGCAGGATCTTGCCGTAGAGCAGGTCGTTGCGCCGGGCGTTGGTGTTCGACGCCTGGCAGTTGTTCATCTCCGGGAACCGGCAGCCGCCGTCGCCCACGCTGACGTACAGCAGCTTGTCGAGGGGCCCGAACTCGAGGTGGCCGGCGTTGTGGATCCCGAGGGAGATGATGTGGTCGAGGATCACCACTTCGCTGTTGGTGTCGATGACGTTGTTGTCACCCAGCGTGAATCGCGAGACCCGGTTCTCCGGAAACTCGGAAAGGGGCGCCCGATTTGGATCATTAAAGAGCGGGCACGCACCATCTTTCTTATGAGTGTAGAAGAGGTAGATCGCCCGATTTGTGGCGAAGTCGGGGTCGACCGTGAGGCCGATCAGGCCCCGCTCCCACTCCGGGCAGATCTTGGCGCCCAGGTCGACCGCCTGGCCCAGGGGGACGTCGTCCTTGAAGACGTGGACCTGACCCGTCTTGGCCGCCGCCAGCATGCGCCCGTCAGGCGTAAACGCCAGGGCGGTGGGCTGGAAGACGTTCGCCACCACCTCGTCGATGAACCCGGGCGGCAGCGCCGGCGCGGCCGACACCGGGGTGGCCCGGATCATCGCCAGGGGCGACACCAGCAGCGCGAGGATCAGCGCCCAATGCACGCGCGCGCCCCGAATAGCCCTTATAGCTCGCATGGCACCTTGACCTCTTCAGTCCTGATTGACGACTAACAGGACAGAGTTTTCGGGCTACCGAGCCGTAATTCCTTCTCGTCCCAATCGCCGGGGATATCGGGCGATGTGCCGCCGACGATCAGGTGCGAGGGGGCAAAACGGGCAATTCCAGACGAGGCCGGCGAGCGACGTCGGCACTCAGCGGCCGGTGCTTGCGCAGGGCCGAGCGGGCCAGCGCCACGGCCTTGTCCAGCTGCGGGTCCTTCCCCGCGGCATGGTCCTGGGGACGGATGTCGACCTCCACGTCGGGGTCGGTGCCGTAGTTCTCCACGCTCCAGCCCACATCCGCGAACCAGAAGGCGTACTCCGGCTGGGTGGTCATGCTCCCGTCCACCAGCACGTGCCGGGGGGAGATGCCGATCACCCCGCCCCAGGTCCGCTTCCCCACCACCGGGCCCAGGCCCAGCAGCTTGAAGCAGTGGGTGAAGATGTCGCCGTCCGAGCCGGCGTACTCGTTGGTCACCGCCACCAGCGGTCCGGCCGGCGAGTCGGCCGGGTACGGCTCCGGGGTGCCCCAGCGGCTGATGTCGAAGCCGATCCGCCTCCGGGCCAGCTTCTCGAGGACCAGCTGCGACACGTGCCCGCCGCCGTTGAAGCGGACGTCGACGATGAGCGCGTCCCGCTCCACCTCGGCCAGGTAGGACCGGTGGAACTCGGCGTAGCCCCGCGGCCCCATGTCCGGGACGTGGACGTAGCCGACCCGGCCGCCGCTGGCCTCGTGGACGCGGGCCCGGTTCGTCTGGACCCACTCCCGGTACCGGGCCGGCCGCTCGTCGCGCAGGGTGGGGACCATCACCGTCCGGCGGCCCTGCCCGTCGGCGTCGGCGACGGTGAGCTCCACCGTCAGGCCGGCCTGGTTGACCAGGAGCTCGGGTGGGGTGCAAGAGGCGTCGACGGTCCGGCCGTTCACGGCCAGGAGCCGGTCACCGGTGCCCACGCCGACCCCCGGGTCCCGCAGCGGGGAGTCGCCCTCGGTGTCCCAGGGGTCGCCTTCCACCACGTGGGTGACGCGCCAGGCGCCGGCGGCGGCGTCCCAGTCGAGGTCGGCCCCGAGGTGACCGATGGCGTACGCCGGGGCGGGCCGGTAGTCGCCGCCCAGCTCGTAGGCATGGGACGTCCCGAGCTCGCCCTGCATCTCCCACATCAGGTCGGAGAACTCGAGCCGGGTCGCCACCTTGGGGATGAGGGGCACATAGCGGTCGAGGACCGCCCACCAGTCGACCCCCGACATGTCCTCGACCCAGAAGTGGTCCCGCTGGAGGCGCCAGGCCTCCTTGAACATCTGGGCCCACTCCAGGCCGGGATCCACGGACACCCGCACCCGGTCCAGCTCGAGCCATCCCGAGCGCCGGCCCGGAGTGTCGCCATCTCCCTCCGACGGCTTCTCGCCGGCCTTCACCACCCGCAGGCGCCGGCCCGCCTTGTAGGCCAGGGTGTGGCCGTCACGCGAGACCTCGAAGTGGGAGATGCCGCCGGCCAGCGTGTCGTGGCGCTGTTCGGCCAGGTCGTAGGCCTCGAGGGCGCCCCGGGGCCCGGCCGTCGAGTTCCCCATCGGATCGCGTCCCAGGCTGCCCTGCACGGGCCAGGAGGTGAAGAGGATCTTGCCCTTGATCCCCACCACCTGGGTGTAGCGGCCCTCGGGCACGGGCACCGCCACGACCCGGTCGCTGATGCCGGCGAGGTCGATGCGGACCGCGGCCTCGTCGGCCTCGCCTTTCCGGGCCGGCTTCCGGTCCGCCTCCTTGTCGCCCTTGTCGTCCCCGCCCTTGGGCCCGAGGCCCCGGGGCTGGGGCACGAACGGCGAGGGTTCCCCCGCCGTGAGCGTGAGCAGGTACGGCCGCACCGCCTTGGGAAACCCGAGGTCGAAGTACAGGGCGTCGTAGACCGGGTCGAAGGTCCGGTAGGACAGGAAGTACAGGTACCTGCCTTCCGGGTCCCACGACGGGTGGACGTCCTTGAACTCGGGGCGGGTGACGACGTGGAGGTCGCCGGTCTCGAGCTCGCAGAGCTTGATCGAGATGGTCTTCGTCGACTCGGCGCAGGCGTAGGCCAGCCAGCGCCCGTCGGGAGACCACACCACCCCGTTCAGATGGCCGTGCCCGGAGCGGTCCAGGAGCCGGGACGTGCCCGCCTCGAGATCGACGAGGTGCAGCTCGTGACGGTGGTTGGCCACCGCCACCCGGGTGCCCGACTTCCCGGCGCCAACCCCACCCCCCGACGGTGGCGTCGCCAGGCCGGTGATGCAGCCGAGCGGCAGGCCGTCGAGACGGCGCGGAGCCTCCCCGGGCCGGTGGACCTCGATGGCGTCCTCACCGCCCTCGTCGGACACCACCACCAGCGACGACCCGTCCCCCACCCAGCGGGCGAGGCGGTAGCGCACCCCGTCGGGCTGCCCGTGGTGGCGGACGGCGTCCTCCCACAGGGGCATGGTGAACAGCTTTCCCCGGGTCTCGAGCGCGATCGTGTGGCCCCCCGGATGGAGGGCGAAACCGGTGAGGTAGCGGTCGGCGGGCACGAAGCGCCGGGAGCGCTGCACCCGGGGACTCCGCAGGTCGACCTCCACCGGCTCCGCCTGATCCGACTCCGGGTCGTAGAGCCAGACCTCGGCTGCGTGCTGGTAGACGATGCGCCGGCCGTCGGTCCGGGCGAAGCGGGCGTAGTACTCGCCGTGATCCGTATGGCGGCACAGATCGCGGCCGGTGGGCGTGCAGGAGTACAGGTTGCCGATGCCCTCGTGGTCCGAGAGGAAGAACACCCGTCCGCCGACGCACATCGGCGAGGCGGGGTTGCCGGGCAGCTGGAGGAGCCGCTTGAAGGTGCCACTGCCCCGCCGGTCGATCCACAGATCACCGGCCGTGCCCCCCCGATAGCGCTTCCAGCGGGCCGGGTCGGCGGTGTTCCGGCCCAGGACCACCTCCTGGTCGGGCCCGAACGCGACCTCGCGGGCGGGACCATAGGGGAGGCGTTCCACCGGGCCCCCCGTGGGAGTCACGGCATAGGGGTGGATCAGGCTGGCGAACGGCTGGTCCGCGTCCGACACGAACAGGACGCGCCCGTCGGGGGTGAAGCCCCGGACCAGGGAGCTGGCGCCCAGCCAGGTGAGGCGGCGGGCCGAGCCGCCCTGGGCGGGCATGCACCACACCTCGGGGTGGTGCTCGTCCCGGCTGGTGAAGGCGACCCAGTCGGACGACAGCGCCGGATGGCTCACCTCCGACAGGTTGGCGGTCAGCCGGCGCGCCACACCGCCCTCGGCGGGCACGACCCACAGGTCGTCCTCGGTCACGAAGGCGATGGTCTCGCCCCAGATGCTCGGGTGGCGCAGGTAGCCCGTGGTCGAGGCCATGGCCGGCCAAGATAACAACCGGGGCCGTCCGGGCCTGACCGGCTACTCCGGGACCCAGTCCTCGGGGTTGTCCTCGATGTAGTGGCCGAGAACCTGGCCGTCGACCGCGTCGAGCTCGACCAGGCCCCGCTTGGAGGGGGGCTCGTCGGCCGAGTAGAGCAGCACCCGCCAGGTGGGCCGGCTGCGTAGGCCCCGCCACGCCAGCTGGGCCGAGGCGTGGCCCACAGGGAACCCGACGGTACCGGCGGCGGCGGCCAGGGCGGAGGTCTCGTCGATGCGGCGGGGCCAGGCGCAGGCCCACTGGTAGGCGGCGATTCCCCCCAGCACCAGTGTGGCCACCAGCAGGCCGGAGTTGCCCGAGACGGCGAAGCCGGCGGCGCTGGCCGCGGCCACCAGCAGGACGGTCACGGCCCCCAGGCGCCGGCGGGCGATGTCGGGCACCTGGTAGGG
>JBOGFO010000668.1:0-4643 GCA_050743445.1 Acidimicrobiia bacterium | reverse complement strand
ACCGACGAGGCCGTCGACGTGTTGCGGGCCTGCTGGGCCGAGGCTCCCACCAGCTTCCAGGGGCCCACCGTCAGCTTCCGCGACCTGAAGGTGAAGCCGCTTCCCGCCCGTCCCGTCCTCATCTGGGTGGGGGGGAGCAGCGCCCGGGCCCTGCGCCGGGCGGTGGAGAAGGGTGACGGCTGGCAGGGTGTCGGCGTCCCCCTCCACCACCACGCCAATCCCAACCGGCGCACGTATGCCACCCTCGAGGACCTGGCCGCCACCGTCAAGCGGGTGCGGGAGGACCGGCCGGAGCCGGAGTTCGCCGTGTCCATGCGCCTCGACGTCGACGGCCTCTCCGGCGACCTGGACGAGCTTCGCCGCCACCTCGATGCCTACGCCACCGCCGGCGTGGACCATGTTCTCTCGGCCCCGGCCCAGCGCGATCTCGACGCCTGGCTGGCCTCCGTCGAAGCGCTCTGGCGCGTGTTCCAGGGGTACGGGGACTCCCCGGGAAAGGGAGCGTACGCGGAATGAAGGATTTTCCCTGGACCACCATGCCGACGGGCTGGTTCCAGATCGCCTGGGGCGACGAGCTGCCGGTCGGCGAGGTCAAGCCGATGCACTACTTCAGCCAGGACCTGGTCGCCTACCGGGGTGAGTCCGGCCAGGTCCACGTCCTCGATGCCCACTGCGCTCATCTCGGCGCCCACCTGGGCTTCGGCGGCGAGGTGGCGGGAGACGACATCATCTGCCCGTTCCACCACTGGCGCTGGAGTTGTGAGGGGTGCACGGTCGACATCCCCTACAGCCGGCGCAAGACCCAGGCCAAGCGCATCGGGACCTGGCACGTCCGGGAGGTCGAGCCCTTCGTCCTGGTGTGGCACGACGCCGCCGGCAACCCGCCGTCGTGGGAGCCGGAGAAGCTGCAGCTGCCGTTCCCCCTCGACGACTACCACCCGGTGTGGCCCAACGGTGCCCGGCGCTGGGCCGGTGTGGCCATGCAGCCCCAGCTGCTGATCGAGAACCTCCCCGACATCTTCCACTTCCGCTACGTGCATGGCACGGTGCGGGTGCCGGCCTTCGTCGAGTTCTCGACCGACGGGCACCGGATCAAGAGCGCCCAGCGCTTCACCGAGCCGCTCGACGCCGCCGACGAGGTGATCCCGCCCACGGCCGCCCAGGGCGAGTTCGACGTGTACGTGCAGGGCCTGGGCATCCTCCTCACCAACATCAACGGGCTGGGGGACACGTCCCAGACGGCCTGCATCACGCCGGTCAACGGGCAGCGCAGCGACTTCCACTTCACCGTCTTCGTGCCCCGCACCGTCCCCGAGAAGCACCGGGACATGCTCTACGCCCTCCAGTACAAGCTGGCCCAGGAGGACTTCCCGATCTGGGAGAACCTGCGCTACCAGGCGCGCCCGCCCTTCGTCCCCGAGGAAGCCGGCCCTTATCAGGCCGTCCGCAAGTGGGTCCCCCAGTTCCATCCCCACGAACCGGCCAACTGATCTGGAGCTTGTATGGACTTCACTCACCTGACCGAACACGAAGAGCTGGTGGCCGTGGCCCGGCGGGTGGCGGGCGAGCTCGCCCCCGGCTACGTCCAGCGGGACCTGGCCGGCACGTTCTCCTGGGAGGCGATGAAGCTCCTGGCCACCGCCGGCCTGCTCGGCGTCCATGTCCCCGCCGAGGCCGGCGGGCAGGGGGCGGGCGAGCTGGCCGCCGGCCTGGTGTGCGAGGAGCTGGGCCGGGCCGACTACACCACCGCCCTCATGATCATCCAGGCCGGAACGGCCGGGAAGCTGTTGTGGCGCCTGGGTTCCGACCGGCTGAAGGCCGAATGGCTGCCCCGGGTGACGACCGGCGACACGACGTTCGGCCTCGCCTTCACCGAGCCGGGCACCGGCTCCGACATCGCCGCCCTGGCCGCCACGGCCAAACCCACCGACGGCGGCTTCGTGCTCCGGGGCGAGAAGTCGTCCATGAGCTTCTCGGAGTCCCAGACGGCCTTCGTGCTGGCCAGGACCGAGCCCGGGGCGCGGGGTGACCCCGAGATGTCAGGTCCGGCCCTGTTCTTCGTGCCGCTCGACGCGCCCGGCGTCACCGTGGCCCCCTTCGACGACATGGGCAGCCGGCCGCTGGGGCGGGCCATCGTCACCTTCGACGACGTCGAGGTGCCCGCCGACGCCCTGCTGGGCGAACCGGGATCGGGACTGCGCACGGCCCTCGGCTCCCTCGCCTCCTCCAAGGTGCTCGTCTGCTGTGTCTGCCTGGGGGTGGCGGGCGCCGCCCTCGACGAGGCCGTGGCCTGGGCCAAGGAACGGGTCACGTTCGGAGCCCCCCTCTCCACCCGCCAGGGCGTCGCCTTCCCGCTGGCCGACGCCGCCACCCAGCTGGAAGCCGCCCGCCTGCTGGTCCAGAAAGCACTGTGGAAGGCCGACCGGAGCGAGGACTTCCGGCGGGACGCGGCCATGGCCAAGTCGTGGATCCCCCGCCTGGCGTCGTCGGTGTGCCACGAGGCCATCCTCACCATCGGCCATGTCGCCTACAGCCGGGAGCACCCGGCCCAGCTCCGCCTCCGTGACGTCCTCGCCACCGAGCTGGGCGAGGGCCCGGCCAACACCCAGCGGATGCTCATCGCCCGGGATCTCTTCGGCGTGACGCCCGGCTGATGGCTGTGCTCATCGCTCTTCGCCCGGCGGCTCATCGCAGTGCGAATGGGGACCCCAGCCCCATTCGCCCCCCGGAGGCCTGATGCCGAGGCTCAGTGCCGAGCAGGAGCTGTTCGCCGAGACCGTCCGGCGGGTGGCGACCGAGCAGATCGCCCCCATCGGGGCCCGCATGGAAGCCGACGACGAGTTCCCCCACGACCTGCTCGCCCTGTACCGGGACCAGGGCTGGCTTTCGATCCTCACCCCCGCCGCCCACGGGGGCGCCGAGGCCGGCTCCACGGAGTGGGTCATCCTGGCCGAGGCGATCTCCCGGGTCTCGACCGCCGCCTGCCAGCTGTTCCAGCACTTCGGCGCCGTGCTCACCCTGCGCTTCGCCGGTACCGCCGAACAGCAGGCCCGGCTCTTCCCCCGCCTGGAGGAGCGGGTGTCCTGCCTGGCCAGCACCGAGCCGGAGGCGGGCAGCGACCTCGGCGCCATCCGCACCCACGCCGCCGACAAGGGCGGCTCCTACCTGGTCAACGGGACCAAGTGCTTCATCACCAACGGCGACGTCTCCGACATCTACACCACGCTGGTGACGGTCGACCCGGGCTCGGGTCCTGCCGGGGTTCGCCTGCTGCTCATCGACGGCCGGGAGTCCCCCGGGGTGTCGGTGACGGGCCGGGAACGCAAGATGGGCCTGCGGGGCACGTCGATCGTCACGCTGTCCTTCGAAGACGTCGAGGTCCCGTCCGAGAACCTGATCGGTGGCCACCGGGGCTTCGGCGCCCTCATGGGCATGTTCGTCTTCGCCCGGCCCAACGTCGCCGCCCAGGGCGTGGGACTGGCCACCGCGGCCATGGACTACGCCCTCGGCTACACGCTGGAGCGCAAGGCGTTCGGGAAGCCGGTCTACGAGTTCCAGGGCGTGTCGTTCATGATCGCCGACATGGCCATCCAGATCGAAGCGGCCCGTGAGCTCCTCTACGCGGCGGCGGCCGAGATCGACCGGGGCGGGCCGCGGGCCGGCGAGCTGTCGGCCATGGCCAAGACCCTCTGCACCGACACGGCCATGAAGGTGGCGACCGACGCCGTGCAGTGCCTGGGAGGGCACGGCTACCTGGCCGACCATCCCGTCGAGCGCATGATGCGCGACGCCAAGGTGCTCCAGATCTACGAGGGCACCAACCAGATCCAGCGAGTCATCCTGAGTCGAGCACTGGGAGCACGGAGGGCGCGATGACCAGCACCGAACAGGCGAGTCCGGCCGAGCTGGCCCGGGACTTCGACCCGACGGATCCCCGGGTGGTCCGGGACCCATATCCGGTCTACGCCGCCATGCGGGCGGAGTGCCCGGTCGGGCACGGGAGCCGCTTCGGTGGCTTCCACGTGATCTCCCGCTTCGCCGACGTCTGCCAGGCCGCCCAGAACACCGAGGTGTTCAGCTCGGCCGAAGGGGTCAGCCTCCCCGACTTCGGCAACCCCGTGAACGCCATCCCCCTCGAGGTCGACCCCCCCGAGCACACCCGCTGGCGCCACCTGATCCAGGCCTGGTTCTCGCCCCCGCAGGTCGCCGTCCTGGAGCCGACGATCCGGGCCATCACCGGCGGGCTGATCGAGAAGTTCCTCGACCGGGGTCACGCCGACCTGGCCCAGGAGCTCGCCGTCCCGGTGCCGCATATGGTGATCGCCCACATGATCGGCCTGCCCGAGGCCGACTGGTCGTACTACCGGGATCTGTCGGAGACGATGCTGGCGGCTGCCGCCGACGAGAACAGCGAGGTCAACGCCGAGCAGGCCCTCCAGCTCTTCAGCTACCTCTACGAGCTCATCGAGCAGCGACGCGAGCAGCTCATCGACGACCTGCTCAGCAAGATCGTGCAGCTGGAGTACGAGGGCCGGCCCCTGACCGAGGAGGAGATGCTCGGCATCACCTTCCTGCTGGTGGTGGCGGGACACGAGACCACCGTGGGCGGGATCGGGATGCTGCTCCTCCAGCTGGCCCGCCAC
>JBOGFO010000667.1:0-1590 GCA_050743445.1 Acidimicrobiia bacterium | reverse complement strand
GGCGCGTGCCGACCGGGTGAGCGGCCTCGGGCTGGGCGGCGGCGGCCGGAGCCGCGGCCGGGATCGTCTCGGCGGCCAGGGCCTCACCCCGGTAGACCGACGGCAGGAGGATCTCGATCTCGTCCTCGGCCAGGTAACGCAGCCCCAGGGCGACGGCCGTCAGGCCCGGACGGGCGCCGGCGTTCAGGTAGGAGACGACCTGGCGCACCTCGTCGGTGACCGAGTCCACGGCCAGGACGAGCAGGAACGAGCCGGAGGCCAGGGCGGCCGTCACCGCATCCCGGAAGGCACCTTCCTCGAAGGCGAAGCCGGCGGCCTGGGCCAGGGTGGCGGCCGCCTCCACCAGGGAGACACCCGCCCGACCGGCGAAGGCGGCGTCGATCTCCTCGAAGGGAGCCCGCCACAGGCCGGCGGCCACGGTCAGGGCGGCGCCGCCCATGGGCCGGCGGCCGGGGCCCTCCTGACGTCCGCATTCGATCAGCACGACCCGGCCGTCGATCCCCACCCCGAGCAGGTCGATCGACCCCGTCGATCCCAGCTTGAAGTTGGCGGCCACGGCGAGCTCGCCTGGCCCCGGACTGGGCAGCAGCCCCGGCGACTGCGCCAGCAGAGTCTGCAGCGCACGCTCGTCATGGAGGACGGGCTGGATCTGATGCCAGGCTTGTCCGGGCCGTCGGATGAGCATATGGGCCTCCGTCGTGATCGTCCCCGAGCACCGATCGTCTGGGGTCAGCCGAGTCCGAACGGTACCACCCAGGGTGCTTGAGCCCCAATGGCGTCGTCGTTACGATCGGCATCGGGCGGGGGGGAAGAGGTTCATGATGCGCGCGCTGATCAAAGTGCTCGGTTTCATCCTGCCCGCGACCGCCCTGACCCTGGGGTTCGCCCTGCCCGGGGGTGGTGCTCCCGGCAGCGAGAACGTCACCATCGTGGCCGGCCAGTTCGACCCGAAGGAGGTCACGGTCGAGGTGGGCGACGAGGTCACCTGGACCAACAAGGACGACGACAAGGTCCACAGCGTGACCGCCGACGACGGCTCGTTCGACTCCAGCCCGGAGTGCTCCAACGCCAACCCGGGCAAGTGCCTCGACGACCGTCACGAGTTCACGCACACGTTCACCGTCGAGGGGCGGTTCCCCTACTACTCCCGGACCAGTGGCGCCCCCGGCGGGCAGGGGACGGCCGGAACCGTGGTCGTCGTGCCGGTGGGGACGCCGGTGCCGGACGAGCCGCCCCCCACGACGACCACGACCTTCGCTCCCTGAGAGTCCGACAACCCTGGGGGAATCTTCAAAAAAATTCCGGCTCGCCGCTCAAGTGGGGCGCCGGGCGTGCCGATCATCTCTTTGGTGAGTGGGACTGACATAGCCCCCCCGTCCTGATCCTCCCCCAGGGACGAGGGGGCTATGTCGCGTCTTCAGGCCGTTACCTACTCCCCCTCCAGGCCGGCCAGCGCCGCCGCCGCCTCATCCACCCGGCGCCGGGCCGCCACCGCTTCTCCGGCGACCTCCTCCGCCTCGGCCCGCTGACGCTCCGCCTCCCGGTGGGCCTCGGCCGCCCGATGGGCCGCCGCCTCGGCCCGTTCCGCTT
>JBOGFO010000666.1:0-5577 GCA_050743445.1 Acidimicrobiia bacterium | reverse complement strand
GCATGACCCTGGCCACCCGGGGCAACGTCCGGACCGCCGCCGCCGCCCTGTCCGGCTCCCTCCCCCGGGCGCTGGAGGTGGCCTTTCGCACCGGCGGGATCGCCGGCATGTTCACCGTCGGCCTGGGCCTGCTGGGGGCCACGGTCATCATCGCCGTCTTCCAGAACACCTCGTCGGCGATCCTGGTCGGCTTCGGCTTCGGCGGCTCGCTCCTGGCCCTGTTCCTCCGGGTCGGCGGGGGCATCTTCACCAAGGCGGCCGACGTCGGCGCCGACCTGGTGGGCAAGGTGGAGGCCGGAATCCCCGAGGACGACCCCCGGAACCCGGCCACCATCGCCGACAACGTGGGCGACAATGTGGGCGACTGCGCCGGTATGGCGGCCGACCTCTTCGAGTCCTACGAGGTGACCCTGGTCGCCTCGATCATCCTCGGTGTCGCCGCCTTCGAGTCGATCGGCGCCAACCCGGCTCTCGGTCTCGTCTTCCCCCTGGCCGCCCGGGCCATCGGCGTGGTTGCCTCCATCGTCGGGGTGTACGCGGTGAAGGCCAAGGAGGGCGAGACCAACGCCCTCAAGCCGATCAACCGCGGGTTCCTCACGGCCGGGATCCTCACCGTCATCGGGACGGCCGCCGTCGCCTTCGGCTACGTGGGCGACAAGGGGCCGGGCGGCGGCCACGAGGGGATGAAGGTCTTCCTCGCCGTCGTCATCGGCCTCGTCCTGGCCCAGATCGTGAGCCGGCTGACCGAGTACTTCACGGGGACCGAATTCACCCCGGTCCAGGAGATCGCCGAGGCGGCTCGCACCGGCCCGGCGACGACGGTGCTGGCCGGCACCTCCTCGGGACTCGAGTCGTCGGTGTATTCGGTCATCGCCATCGCGGCCGCCCTGGGGACGGCGCTCGCTCTCGGCGGGGGCAACATCCAGTTCTCGCTGTACCTGGTGGCGCTCACCGGGATGGGCATGCTGGCCACCACCGGTGTCGTCGTGTCCGAGGACACCTTCGGGCCGGTGGCCGACAACGCGGCCGGCATCGCCGAGATGTCGGGTGAGTTCCACGGCGAGCCGGAACGGATCATGGTGGCGCTCGATGCCGTGGGCAACACCACCAAGGCCGTGACCAAGGGCTTCGCCATCGGGTCGGCGGTCATCGCCGCCGTGGCCCTCTTCGCCTCCTACATCGAGACCATCGCGGGCGAGATCCCCGAGATCGGCCGGGACGTCGCCTCCGGCACCTTCGAGCTCTTCACCCACCCGCTCACGCAAGTGAACGTGGCCAACCCGAAGGTCTTCATCGGCCTGCTCATCGGCGGGGCGGTGCCGTTCCTGTTCTCGGCGCTCGCCATCCGTGCCGTGGGCCGGACGGCCGGCGTCGTGGTCCAGGAGGTCCGTCGCCAGTTCGCCGACGGCCAGATCATGGCGGGCATGAAGCGCCCCGACTACGGCCCGGTCATCGACATCTGCACCACCGCCTCGCTGCGGGAGCTGGCCACGCCCGCCCTGCTGGCCGTGCTCACGCCCGTCATCGTCGGCTTCGGGATCAGCTACCTGTCCCTGGGAGCGTTCCTGGCCGCGGTGATCGTCACCGGTCAGCTCATGGCCGTCTACCTCTCGAACTCCGGTGGGGCGTGGGACAACGCCAAGAAGTACATCGAGGAGGGCCACGAGGGGGGCAAGGGCTCCGAGGCCCACAAGGCGGCGGTCATCGGTGACACGGTGGGCGACCCGTTCAAGGACACGGCCGGCCCGGCGCTCAACCCGCTGATCAAGGTCATGAACCTCATTTCCCTGCTCATCCTGCCGGCGGTCATCAGCCTGAAGGACAACGACCCCGCCCGCTTCGGCATCGCCGGCATCGCCCTGGTCATCCTCATCGGGGCCATCGCCTTCTCCAAGCGCAAGGCGGAGGCCATGGACTCCGGGGTGGAGCCTCCTTCGGGCGCCATGTCGGCGGCCACGGCAGCTCCGAGGAGCGGGGTCGAGTCGTAGTCTCCATCCGCCAGCTCCTGCGGGCCGATCCCGAAGCCGCCGATCCGCTCGCCCTCCATCCCACGGACGCCCATCCCGGGATGCCCGACAAGAAGGCCGCGGAGGTTGAGGAGGTCGAGGACGAGAAGGCTCTGGAGAGCCTCCAGGACCGGCTCTACGCCGAGGACAGCCGGGCCGTCCTGCTCGTTCTCCAGGGCATGGACACGTCGGGTAAGAGCGGTGTGATCAAGCACGTCGGGCGGGCCCTCAACCCCCACGGGGTCAAGGTCAAGGCGTTCAAGGCGCCGACCGAGGAGGAGAAGGCCCACGACTTCCTGTGGCGCATCCGCCGGGCCCTGCCCGACCTCGGGCAGGTGGGGGTCTTCGACCGGTCCCACTACGAGGACGTGCTCGTGGTCCGGGTCCACGGCTGGGTGCCCGAGGAGGAGTGGCGCCGGCGTTACGACGCCATCAACCGCTTCGAGGAGGAGCTCGCGGGTTCCGGGACCACCGTGATCAAGTGCATGCTCCACATCTCCTACGACTACCAGCGGGAGCGACTCCTGGCCCGCCTGGAGGACCCCGAGAAGCGGTGGAAGTTCCGGGAGGGCGACATCGACGAGCGCCGGCTGTGGCCCGACTACCAGGAGGCCTACGCCGACGCCGTGCGCCACTGCTCGGAGGGGGCGCCGTGGTACGTCGTCCCCGCTGACCGCCGGTGGTACCGGAAATGGGCCGTGGCCCGGATCCTGAGAGAGACCCTGACCGAGCTCGACCCTCGCTACCCCGAGCCGGACTTCGACGTCGAGGCGCTCAAGGCCCGTCTGGCCCCGCCCAACTGAGGGCCCCCAACCGATTCGGGCCCGTCAGGTCTTCGGGGTCCGGTCCCGGCGCGACCTCATGATCTCCAGGGCGACGGGCAGGAGGGAGAGGACGATGATGAGCCCGATGATCGGGTACAGGTAGCGGTCGATGTCGGGGATCGACTCGCCCAGGGCGTAGCCGAGGGACGTCACCCCCACCGCCCACAGCAGGCCGCCGGCGATGTTGAAGGTGACGAAGGTCCGGTAGCGCATCCCCCCGACCCCGGCCAGGATGGGGGCGAAGGTCCGCACGATGGGGACGAACCGGGCGAGCACGATCGTCTTGCTGCCGTGACGCTCGAAGTAGTGGCGGGCCTTCTCCACATGCTCCTGCTTGAAGATCCGGGAGTCGGGCCGGCGGAAGAGCGCAGGGCCGACCCGGGCTCCGAAGGCGTAGCCGACCTGGTCGCCGGCAATGGCGGCGATGGAGCAGCCCACCAGGATCACCGGGAAGTTGAGCGTGCCCTGCGAGGCCAGCAGCCCGGCGGTGAAAAGCAGCGAGTCTCCGGGAAGGAAGAACCCGAACAGGAGCCCCGATTCCGCGAAGACGATGATGAACAACCCGATGGTGCCGAACGTCTCGATGAGGTTCCGGGGGTCCATCGCGGGGCAGGATAGGCGACCGCCAGTTGACAACCGGGTTGCCCGCGTGGCACCACGGTGCACCATCAGCACACTCAACGGACGGAGGATCCGGTGCCCAAGCCCCTCGTGATCGTCGAGTCGCCCGCCAAGGCGAAGACCATCGCGGGCTTTCTCGGCCGCGGCTATGAGGTCGAGTCGAGCATCGGCCACATCCGCGACCTGCCCCGCTCGGCCAAGGAGGTTCCGGCCGCCTACAAGGCGGAGCCCTGGGCCAAGCGCTGGGGGGTCGACGTCGACAACGACTTCAAACCCCTCTATGTCGTGCCGGCGGAGAAGAAGGCACAGGTCACCAAGCTCAAGACCCTCCTCAAGGACGCCAGCGAGGTCTATCTCGCCACCGATGAGGATCGGGAGGGCGAGTCCATCGCCTGGCACCTCCAGGAGGTGCTCTCCCCCCGGGTGCCGGTCCGGCGCATGGTCTTCCACGAGATCACCCGGACGGCCATCGAGGAGGCGGTGGCGAACTCCCGGGAGCTGAACCGCAAGCTGGTCGACGCCCAGGAGGCCCGGCGCATCCTCGACCGCCTCGTCGGCTGGGATGTCTCCGAGGTGCTGTGGAAGAAGGTCATGCCCGGGCTGTCCGCCGGGCGGGTCCAGAGCGTCGCCACCCGCCTCGTGGTGGAGCGGGAGCGCGGCCGCATGGTCTTCCGCTCGGGCGAGTACTGGGACCTCGAAGCCACCTTCGAGGCCAAGGGCACCCGGTTCGCCGGGACGCTGATCGCCGTCGACGGCCGCCGCCTCGCCACCGGGAAGGACTTCGATCCGCTCACCGGCCAGCTCACCGCCGCCGCCACCAGCGGTGCCGTCCATCTCGACGAGGCCGCCGCCCGGGGCCTGGCCGAGGGGCTCGGCGGCGCCGACTTCGCCGTGACGTCGGTGGAGTCGAAGGACTGGAAGCAGTCGCCCCACGCCCCCTTCATGACCTCCACGCTCCAGCAGGAGGCGGGCCGCAAGCTCCGCTACGGGGCGGCCCGGACCATGTCGCTGGCCCAGAAGCTCTACGAGCGGGGCTACATCACCTACATGCGGACCGACTCCACCAGCCTCTCGGAGCAGGCCGTCACCGCCGCCCGGACCGAGATCACCGAGCGCTACGGCGCGGATCATCTGCCCAGCCAGCCCCGGCGCTACGAGCGCAAGGTGAAGAACGCCCAGGAGGCCCACGAGGCCATCCGCCCGGCGGGGGACCGGTTCCGCTCCCCCGAGGACGTGTCCCGCGAGCTCGCCAGCGACGAGGCCCGTCTCTACGACCTGATCTGGAAGCGCTGCGTCGCCTCCCAGATGTCCGACGCCCGGGGCCGGCGGGTCTCGGCCCGCATCGGAGCCCGCTCGGCCGACGGCGCCGAGGCGACCTTCTCCTCCACCGGGCGCACCATCACCTTCGCCGGCTTCCTGCGGGCCTACGTGGAGGGCTCTGACGATCCCCAGGCCGACCTGGAGGACCGGGAGGTCCGCCTCCCCGAGCTCGCCCAGGGTGACCCGGTGGCCTGCGCCGAGCTGGAGACGGCAGACCACTTCACCCAGCCGCCCGCCCGCTACACCGAGGCCGGGCTCGTCCAGGAGCTCGAGGCCCGGGGAATCGGCCGGCCGTCCACCTATGCCAGCGTCATCCAGACCATCCAGGACCGGGGCTACGTCTGGAAGAAGGGCACGGCGCTGGTGCCGTCGTGGACCGCCTTCTCGGTGGTGCGGCTTCTGGAGGAGCACTTCGACCACCTGGTCGACTACGAGTTCACCGCCCGCATGGAGGAGGACCTCGACGACATCGCCCGCGGGCAGCGGGAGTCGGTGCCGTGGTTGCGGAAGTTCTACTTCGGCAACGGTTCCATCGGACTGCGGACGATGGTCGAGGAGCGCCTCCCGGTGATCGACGCCCGCTCCATCAACACCATCCCGGTGGGGGTCGACGCCGACGGCAACGAGATCGTGATCCGCGTCGGCCGGTACGGGCCCTATCTGTCCCGGGGCGAAGCCACCGCTCCGGCGCCCGAAGGGGTGGCGCCCGACGAGCTCACCGTCGAGATGGCGGCCGAGCTGCTGGAGCGGGGTCCGGAGGAGGGCCGCGTGCTGGGCCAGGACCCCGAGACCGGTCTCCCCGTGAC
>JBOGFO010000665.1:0-2266 GCA_050743445.1 Acidimicrobiia bacterium | reverse complement strand
CGTGGAGGCGGCCCGCCGGGAGCATCCCAGCGTCCGGGTGATCGTGCACCCCGAGTGCGCCCACGAGGTCGTCGAGCGGGCCGACTCGGTCGGGTCGACCGAGCGCATCCTGGACGAGGTGCGCCGCGCCCCGGCCGGGTCCGTGCTGGCCATCGGCACCGAGATCCACTTGGTGCGGCGCATGGCCGCCGCCCACCCCGACAAGACGGTCTTCTCCCTCGACCCGCTCATCTGTCCGTGCTCGACCATGTTCCGGATCGACGAGCCCCATCTGGCCTGGTGCCTCGAACACCTCGCCCGGGACGAGGTCGTGAACCTCATCACGGTTGCCGAGGAGACGGCCAGTGACGCCCGCATGGCCCTGTCCCGGATGCTGGAGATCGCATAATGGAGCAAGGAGCGCGGCGATGGGGCGGATGAGGGACAACGAGGGTTACCGACGCATCACGGAGCCGATGGTCCGGGAGGCCGGGGGCCTCCGGCCGGCCTCGTGGGAAGAGGCGCTCGATCGGGCGACGGAGGGGTTCCGTCGATCTGTCGCGGCTTCGGGCCCCCACGCCGTCGGGATGTTCTCCTGTTCGAAGGCGACGAACGAGGTGAACTACCTCGCCCAGAAGCTCGTGAGGAGGTGGAGGGCTCCCGGGTCCTCGTCCCCGCCTGCGGGGAGCAGTGGCAGAACACCTTTGCCATCGCCGTCGCCAGGCCGGGGGTTTCGACACCACGATCTCCACGGAGTGGGCCGTCCCCCTGCCCGCATCGGCCTGCGTCTTCTGCGGTAACTGCAGCGAGGTCTGCCCGACGGGCGCCCTCGCCTTCACCGCCGAGTACGCGATGCGGGAGGCCGGCACCTGGGACCCGTCCCACCAGACCTGCACGGGCACCATCTGTCCCTACTACGGCGTGGGTTGCGTGCTCACGCTCCACACCCAGGACAGTGAGATCGTCCGGGTGACATCTCCCCACGACAGCTCGGTCACCCAGGGCAACCTGTGCATCAAGGGCTGCTTCGGCTTCCAGCACGTCCAGCACCGGGCCCCCGACGGGTGATAACCCCTGGACGCGGCGGACCTCCACGCCGCCCGTTCACCAGATAGGGGCCGTGCTCGGTCGGGCGGCGGCCGCCGGCGCAGCCGTGTCCTCACGAGCGAGCCAAGTGGCCACTCTCCGACGATGTCCGACCACTGAGCGGGGAACAATGAGGTGAAGGCGACCTCCTCATAGGCGATTTTTGCCTTTGTTAGTACATATCCGTGGAGAATCCGGTATGGTCCCCGCCCGCTGGATCCGGGGAGAACCCTTGAGGACCTCGGGTGTACGCCCTGAGAGACCACCGAATGGAGGAGTGACCAAGGGGGGAGGAGTGACCAAGGATGAACGGAGCCTGGGTTCGTACGCATCTTCTGGTCGTGCTCGTGGGGGTGATCGCCGCATCCGCGCTCGGGGTCCGGCACGCGGGCGCGGAGAATCCTCAGCCCCTGCCGGGCGGCTCGCAGACGCGGTTCGACGGCTACCACACCAGCTCGAAAGTGCCGACGTTCGAGTTCGATCTGACGCCCTGCGGAGACGGACTTCTTCTCGTTCTTCCCGTTGGGGCAGGGATAGCCATAGCGCAGGTACTGCAACGAGTTGACTCGGAAGTGCGAGGAGCGGTTGCGGGAGCGCGCGTCTGCTGAAGCGCGGAGCCGACCTCGATGAACGACGGCCAGGCTTCCATCCCCCGGGTGCCGCCCAGGTCCGCGGCCAGGACGGGGCCCGTCAGCGCCGCTCGGGAACGGGCCGAACCGAGCTTGGCGTCATCTCCTCCGATCAGGCCAGGTACCGGCCGAACCAGTCGAGCAGCGCCAGGGAGGCCTCGGGCCGCCGCCTGAAGCCGCTCACCGCCACGATCGCTGACGACCCTGAGCCGGTCGAAGGCGACTTGGCGGCGGGAATCCTGCCGGTCCCGAACGGGCCGTACCGAGTCACCGGCGGCGTCGAAGTCCTCGCCGCCGACGGCACGCCCTACGAGATGCGAAGCCGCCAGACCCTGTGCCGATGCGGCGGCTCGCCCAACAAGCCATTCTGCAACGGCACCCACTGGTACATCGGGTTCCAAGCCCCATAGCGGGCCTAGGGCTGGGATCTTCTGACCATGGTCTTTGACCATGGTACGATTGGCCGGTGGAACGGGATGCGATCCCCATCTCGAAGTTCAAGGCCACCTGCCTGGCGGTGCTCGAGGAGGTCCGCAGGACGGGCCGCCCCGTCGTCGTCACCCGCCGGGGGG
>JBOGFO010000664.1:0-4448 GCA_050743445.1 Acidimicrobiia bacterium | reverse complement strand
CCTCGAGGCCGGGCTCCTGGCCGCCGCCGGGCCGCTCCCCGCCGCCGCCGCCGTGGCCGGGGCGTGGCCCGTGGCCCGGTACCTGGCCCGGCGTAGGTCGGTCACATGACCGGTCTGCGCTACGGCTACGGCACCAACGGGCTGGCCGATCACCGCCTCGACGACGCCGTGACCCTGCTGGCCGACGCCGGCTACGACGGCATCGCCCTCACCCTGGACCACCACCACCTCGACCCCTTCGGGGAGGAGCGCCGGGAGCAGGTATCGCGTCTGCGGCGCCGGCTGTCGACCCTCGGGCTGGCGGTGGTCATCGAAACCGGGGCCCGCTTCATCCTCGACCCCCGGGCCAAGCATCAACCCACGCTGTGCTCGATCGACGCCGCCGGGAGGGCCCGGCGCCTGCGCTACCTCCGGGCGGCGGTGGCGGTCGGAGCCGAGCTGAGCGCGGAGGCGGTCTCGTTCTGGTCGGGGACGCCGGAGCCCGATGCCGACGCCGACGGGGCCTGGGCCCGCCTGGTGGAGTCGTGCGGGGTGCTGGTGGGGGAGGCGGCGTCCGAGGGAGTCAGGCTCGGGTTCGAGCCCGAGCCCGGGATGCTGGTGGACCGCATCGACGGCTTCGAGCGCCTCGCCGCCGCCCTGGGCGACCCCTCCGGGTTCGGCCTGAGCCTCGACATCGGGCACTGCCGGGTCAACGAGGACGACGACGAGGCGACCGGTGTCAAGCGGGTCGGGTCCCGGCTGGTCAACGTCCAGATCGAGGACATGCGGCGCGGCGTCCACGAGCACCTGCCCCTGGGGGACGGGGAGATCGACTTCCCGGCGGTGCTCCGGGCCCTGGTCGACACCGGCTACCGGGGCCTGGTGTCGGTGGAGCTGCCCCGCGACAGCCACCGGGCCCACGAGCTCGTGCCCGCCTCCATCCGCTTCCTGCGGGCGGCCGAGGGCCGGCGGTGAACCTGGCCGACGCCGTCCGGGCCGCCACCACCGAAGGGGGGTGGAGCTGGCTGAGCGCATCGGTGGAGGAGATCGCCGCCAACCCCGCCGCCATCGGGAGCCGCTTCCCGGCCGCCGGACGGCACGTGGGCCGGGATCCGCTGCCGGGGACAGCCGGCCCCGGCGGACCCTGGTTCTCCTGGACGCTCGACGACGCCGCCCGGGCCCTGCTGCTCGACGCCGGCGGCGACCGGGTGGGCGAGGAGCTGGAAAGCCTTTACCGCTATGGCGACTCAGCGGAACGGCGGGCCGTCCTGCGCTGGATCGGCCGCCTCGGCGACGGTCCCGTCCCCGCCGTGGCGCTGAGGCTCGTGGAGGACGCCCTGCGCACCAACGACCCCCATCTGGTGGCCGCCGCCCTCGGCCCCTGGGCCGTCCGCCACCTCGACATCCATTCCCTGCGCCACGCCGTACTCAAGTGCGTGTTCATGGGCGTGCCCCTCGCCGGTGTGGACGGGCTTCCCGAGCGGGCCGACGCCGAGCTGGCGCGGATGCTCGCCGGCTACGTCGACGAGCGCCGGGCCGCTGGGCGTAGCGTGCCCGACGATGTGTGGCCCATCATCGACCGGCACCGCCGGGCCTCGGGCCTGAACCCGTAAGCCATGCGCATCTTCGAACCTCACGTGCACATGACGTCCCGGACCACCGACGACTACCAGGCCATGGCCGACGTCGGCGTCCGGGCGGTCCTCGAGCCGTCCTTCTGGCTGGGCCAGCCCCGGACGGCGGTGGGCAGCTTCGTTGACTACTTCGCCTCCCTGGTGGGTTGGGAGCCCTTCCGCGCCTCCCAGTTCGGGATCCGTCACCACTGCGCCATCGCCCTCAACCCCAAGGAGGCGAACGACCCCGGCCTGGCCGCCGACGTGATCACCCTCCTTCCCCGCTACCTGGCCAAGGACGGGGTGGTGGCCGTGGGCGAGGTCGGCTACGACTCCATGACCCCGGCCGAGGACGAGGCCTTCGCCACGCAGGCGGAGCTGGCCGGCCGCTTCGAGCTGCCCCTGCTGGTGCACACCCCCCACCGGGACAAGCTGGTCGGCACCCGACGCAGCCTCGACCTCCTGGCCGAGGCCGGCGTGGAGCCCGGCCGCATCCTGATCGACCACAACAACGAGCTGACCGTCCCGGTGGTGGCCGGCACCGGATGCTGGATGGGTTTCTCCATCTACCCCGACACGAAGATGGACGAGGACCGCATGGTGCGCATCCTCTCCGAGTACGGCACCGAGCGGATGATCATCAACTCCGCCGCCGACTGGGGCCGCTCCGACCCGATCAAGGTGTTCCGGACCGCGCAGGCCATGCTCGGGGCCGGGTTCTCCGACGACGACGTCGACCGGGTCGTGTGGCGCAACCCCGTCGAGTTCTTCGGCCAGAGCGGCCGGCTCCGGCCCGACGAGCCCGAACCCGACGCCGGCGCCACCTTCGAAGGCAACTCCATCCTCCGGGGAGCCCGCGACGCATGAGATTCCGCCACGACGACGGCTCCGTCGTCCACCTCGCCTACTGCACCAACGTCCACCCCGCCGAGGACACCGACGGGCTCGTCGCCCAGCTGAGCCGGATCGCCGGCCCGGTGCGGACCGCGCTCGTCGTTCCCGTCCTGGGCGTCGGCCTGTGGCTGCCGGCGCCGGCGGCCGCCGCCCTGGCCGCCGATCCCGCCGCCACCGCCCGCCTGCGGGGGGAGCTCGACCGCCTCCGCCTCGAGGTGGTGACCATGAACGGCTTCCCCTCCCGGGGGTTCTCCGAGCCGGTGGTCAAGCACGCCGTCTACCAGCCCGACTGGACCGATCCGGCCCGGGCCGCCTACACCCTCGACCTGGCCCGCGTGCTGGCCGGCCTCCTGCCCGACGACGCGGCCGACGGGTCGATCTCGACCCTGCCCCTGGCCTGGCGCAAGCCCTGGGACGACGAGCGGGCCACGAAGGCGGTGGGGGCCCTGACCGGGGTGGCCGAGGGCCTGGCCGCCCTGGCCGGCGAGACCGGGCGGACGATCCGCCTCGGCCTGGAGCCGGAACCGGGTTGCGTGCTGGAACGGGTGGCTCAGGCCGCCACCGTGCTCGGGGCCGTTGCCCCGGAGTGGATCGGCGTGTGCCTCGACGCCTGCCACCTGGCCGTCGCCTTCGAGGACCCGGCCGCCGCCCTCGAGGCACTGGACGCCGCCGGCGTGGCGGTGGTCAAGGCCCAGGTGTCGAACGCCCTGGAGGCCCGTGAGCCCCGGCCGCGGGCGCGCCGCACCCGGCTGCGCCCCTTTGTGGAAGAACGGTTCCTGCACCAGACCCGGGAGAAGACCCGCAGCGCCGTTGTCGGAGTCGACGACCTGGGTGAGGCCCTGGGCGGCGGGCTCCCGGGGATCGGCGACTGGCGGATCCACTTCCACATGCCGGTCCATCACGCCGAGGGCACGACCCAGCCCGAGCTGACGCGCACCCTCGACGCCCTGGTGGGAGGCTCCCGGGCCCTCACCCACCACCTGGAGATCGAGACCTACACCTGGTCCGTCCTGCCCGACCCACCCAAGGACGACGCCGGCCTGGTGGCCGGTCTGGTCAAGGAGATCGCCTGGACGCGGGACCGTCTCCTCGCCCTCGGCCTGGAGCGGCTTCCGTGAGCACGTTCACGGGGATTTTGCACGTGGGAGGTGCAATTTCCCCATGAGCCGCCCCGTGGTCGTGCTCGACGTCGTGGGGATGACGCCCGCGCTGCTCCCTCACATGCCGGCGCTCTCGTCCGTGGGGGCTCCGGTACCGATCGGTCCCGTCCTCCCCGCCGTCACGTGCTCGGTGCAGACGACCTACCTGACCGGGCGGGCGCCGTCGGAGCACGGCATCGTGGGCAACGGCTGGTACTTCCGGGACCTGGGCGAGGTCTGGCTGTGGCGCCAGAGCCACGGGCTCGTCCAGGGCGAGACCGTGTGGGACGCGGCCCGCCGGGCCCGGCCCGGCCTCACGGTGGCCAACCTGTGCTGGTGGTACGCCATCGGCACCACCGCCGACTGGACGGTCACGCCCCGGCCCGTCTACCACGCCGACGGCCGCAAGAGCCCGGACTGCTACACCCGCCCCCCGGTGCTCCACGACACGCTGACGGCCGAGCTCGGCCCCTTCCCGCTGTTCCAGTTCTGGGGCCCGGGAGCCGGCATCGCCTCCTCGGATTGGATCGGCCGGGCGGCGGAGTACGTCCTGGCCCGCCATGAGCCCGACCTGAGCCTGATCTACCTGCCCCACCTCGACTACGACCTGCAGCGCCACGGCCCCGACAGCCCCGAGGCGGTCGCCGCCGCCGGGGCGGTCGACGCCGTCGCCGGCCGCATCATCGACACCGCCCGCCGCCAGGGGGCGACGGTGGTCGCCCTGTCGGAGTACGGGATCGAGCCGGCCCGCCAACCCGTCGACATCAACCGGGTCCTGCGCCGGGCCGGCCTGCTCGAGGTGTCGACCCAGGCCGGCGACGGG
>JBOGFO010000663.1:0-4229 GCA_050743445.1 Acidimicrobiia bacterium | reverse complement strand
GCAGGGTCACCGGGAGCACCAGGGCGGCCGCCCCCAGCGCCGCCCCGACGATTCGTCCCCTTCGACCAGATTCTGGTGCCGGCATCGCCTCTGACCTCCACATTTGGGCTGGCTTTAACATTGTCCCCCAACTTGTCCCAATCGCCCAGAGCACTAAATCGGTCAAAGCGGAATGAACCTTTAGGGCTGGTCACAGATTTTGTCGTCGCATGGTTATGCGAACAGCCGTATACTCATGCTCATGGCTTACCGCGCTGCCGTCGTCGGGGGGTCCGGATACACCGGAGCGGAGCTGTTGCGCCTCCTCGCCGGCCATCCCGAGATCGAGGTCGTCCACGTCACCGCCGACTCCAACGCCGGGTCGCGGGTCGTCGATCTGTACCCGTCCCTGACCGCCGCCTACGGCGATCTCCGCTACCAGGCCCTCGATCCCGCCGACCTTGACGGGCTTGACCTGGCCTTCATGGCCCTGCCCCACGGCGAGTCCCAGCGTCACGCCGGTGCGCTCGCCTCCCGGGTGGCCCACGTCGTCGACATCGGCGCCGACTTCCGGCTGCCGGCCGACGTTTATGAGGAGTGGTACGGCGAGGCCCACCAGGCGCCCGACGTGCTCGCGTCCTTCACCTACGGGCTGCCCGAGCTCTTCCGGTCCGAGGTCAAGGCCCGGCCCCACGTGGCCAACCCCGGGTGCTACCCGACGGCCGCCATCCTGGCGCTGGCCCCCCTGGTGGCCGGCGGCCTGGTGGAGCCCACCGGGCTCGTCGTCGACGCCGTCTCGGGGGTGTCGGGCCGGGGCCGGGGCCTGTCGGCCCCGAGCCTCTACAGCGAAGCCGACGAGAACGTGGCCGCCTACGGGCTGCTCACCCACCGCCACACGGCGGAGATGGAGCTGGGTCTCTCGGCCCTGAGCTCGGCGGGTCCGGCCCAGGTCCTGTTCACGCCCCATCTGGTGCCCATGACCCGGGGGATCCTCGCCACCTGCTACGCCCGCCCGGCCACCTCCGGCCTCAGCAGCGAGGGGCTACTCGGGCACTACCGCGACTTCTACGCCGGCGAGCCGTTCGTCGCTGTCCTCGACCAGCCGCCCGCGACCAAGGCGACCCTGTCGGGCAACGCCGTCCACCTGACCGTCCGGGCCGACCCCCGGACCGGGACGGTGCTGGCCATCGCCGCCGAGGACAACCTCGTCAAGGGTGCCTCCGGCCAGGCGGTCCAGAACGCCAACCTCCTCCTCGGCCTGCCCGAGACCACGGGCCTTTCGCCCCTGGGACTCTGGCCGTGACCGGGCCGGAGCCGGCCCGATGAGCGTCACCGCCCCCGCCGGGTTCGTGGCCGCCGGCCTCCACGCCGGCATCAAGCCGTCGGGGCGCCCCGATCTCTCCCTGGTGGCCACCGCCGACGGCCGCCCCGTTCCCGCCGCCGCCGTGTTCACCACCAACCGGGTGGCGGCGGCTCCGGTGCAGGTGTCCCGCCGCCACCTGGTCGACGATCCCCACGCGGCCGCCGTGGTGCTCAACTCCGGCAACGCCAACGCCGCCACCGGCGAGCACGGCCTCAAGGTGGCCGAGCGCACCTGTGCCCTCGTCGCCGCCGGCCTCGGCTGCGCTCCCGACGACGTGCTGGTGTGTTCCACCGGGCTGATCGGCATCCCCATGGACCCCGCCCCCGTCGAGGCCGGAGTGCCCCGGCTGGTCGAGGCCCGGGCCGGGACCCCGGAGGCGGCCGGCTCGGCGGCGCAGGCCATCATGACCACCGACACCGCCTCCAAGGAGGCCGTCGCCCTCGCCACCCTCACCGGCGGCGGGACGATCACGGTCGGGGGCATGGCCAAGGGCGCGGCGATGCTGTCACCCGCGATGGCCACCATGCTGGCCGTGCTCACCACCGACGCCGCCGTCGAGCCCCGGGCGCTCCACGAAGCCCTCACCCGGGCGGTCGACGCCAGCTTCAACCTGCTCACGACCGACGGCGCCCGCTCCACCAACGACACCGTCATCCTGCTGGCGTCGGGGGCGTCGGGCGGCGACCCCATCGGCTTCGGCGGGGCCGACCTCCACATCCTCACCGAGGCGGTCACCGAGGTGTGCGTGTCCCTGGCCGACCAGATGGCGAGCGACGCCGAGGGTGCCACCAAGTTCATCCGGGTGCGCGTCCGGGGTGCCCGCTCCAAGGAGGAGGCCCGGCGGGCGGCCCGGGCCGTGGCCGAGAGCCAGCTGGTCAAGTGCTCGCTCTTCGGTGGCGACCCCTACTGGGGCCGGGTGCTCTCCGAGCTCGGCGCCAGCGGCTCCTACCTCGAGCCCCATCGGGTCGACATCGCCTACGGAGGCGTGACCGTCTGCGTCGGCGGCGAGGTCGCCCCCCACGACGGCGCCGCCCTGGCCAAGGTGATGACCGGCCGCGAGATCGACGTTACCTGCGACCTGCGCCTGGGCCTCGGGGAGGCCGTGGTGACCACCGTCGACCTCACCCCGGCCTACATCGACGAGAACATGACGACCTCGTGAGCATCCGTGATCTGCACAGCACCATGAACGAGGCCGAGGCCAAGGCCGCCGTCCTGGCCGAGGCCCTGCCCTACATCCGGGAGTTCTCGGGCCGGACCGTCGTCATCAAGTACGGCGGCAACGCCATGACCGAGCCCGACCTGGTCGACCTTTTCTCCCAGGACGTCGCCCTCATGCGCCTGGTGGGCATGAATCCCGTCGTCATCCACGGTGGCGGTCCGCAGATCTCCGACCTCATGCGGCGCCTGGGCAAGGAGCCGGTCTTCGTCGACGGACAGCGCGTGACCGACGCCGAGACCATCGACATCGTCCGCATGGCGCTGGTGGGCAAGGTCAACCGCGAGGTCGTGGGCGCCATCAACCGTCACGGGCCCTACGCCGTCGGCCTCTCCGGAGAGGACGCCGGGCTCATCACGGTGAAGCAGCGGGACCCGAGGCTCGGCTTCGTGGGCGACGTCACCGAGATCAACACCTCGGTGCTGGAGCGCCAGCTCAACGAGGAGCTGGTGCCGGTGGTCGCCACCATCGGGGTGGACGAGACGGGCCAGGCCTACAACGTCAACGCCGACGCTGTGGCCGGCGCCATCGCCGCCGCCCTCAAGGCGGAGAAGCTCGTCTACCTGACCAACGTGGCCGGCCTGTACCGGGACATCGCCGACCCGGCCTCGCTGATCTCCCAGATCGAGATCGACGAGCTCGAGGACATGGTGTCGTCGGGTGCGCTCAACGACGGCATGGTCCCCAAGGTGGCGTCCTGCATCTACGCCCTGCGCCAGGGGGTGGGCCGGGCCCACCTGCTGGACGGGCGCATCCCCCACGCACTGCTGCTCGAGGTCTTCACCAAGGAGGGCATCGGAACGATGGTGTTCAAATGAGTCTTCACGACGAGCTGGTGGCGCTCGATGCCGACCACGTCATGCAGACCTACGGCCGCGCCCCGGTGGCCTTCGTGCGGGGGGAGGGCACCCGGCTGTGGGATGCGGACGGCCGCGAGTACCTCGACTTCCTCGCCGGCCTGTCCGTCACGTCCCTGGGGCACGCCCACCCGGCGGTGACGGCGGCGATCGCCGACCAGGCGGGCATCCTCTGCCATGTCTCGAACCTCTTTTACAACGACATCCAGCCCCGGCTGGCCGCCACCATCAACGGGCTGCTCGGCGGCGGAGGGCGCTCCTTCTTCTCCAACTCGGGCGCCGAGGCCAACGAGTGCGCCATCAAGCTTGCCCGGCGCTTCGGCCAGAAGGCGGCCGGGCCCGAGCGCTACCACGTCGTCTCCACGATCAACTCCTTCCACGGCCGGACGCTCTCCACCCTGGCCGCCACCGGCCAGCCGGCGAAGCAGGCGGCCTTCCAGCCCCTGCCCGCCGGGTTCTTCCAGGTCCCCTACGGAGATCTCGAGGCCCTCGAGGCGGAGGCGACCCGCCTCGGCGGCGGCCTGGCCGCCGTGCTGGTCGAATCGGTCCAGGCAGAGGGCGGCGTGTGGGTGGCGCCCCCGGGCTACCTGGAGGGCGTCCGGGCGTTGTGCGACCGCACCGGCGCCCTGCTCCTCCTCGACGAGGTGCAGACCGGCCTCGGCCGCACGGGCCGGTGGTTCGGATTCGAGCACTTCGGTGTGGAGCCGGACGTCGTGACCCTGGCCAAGGCGCTCGGCAACGGGATGCCCATCGGCGCCTGCTGGGCCCGTTCCGAGGTGGCGGCCGCCTTCGACGCCGGCGACCACGCCAC
>JBOGFO010000662.1:0-5285 GCA_050743445.1 Acidimicrobiia bacterium | reverse complement strand
TGCTTGCGCCAACCGGCCAGCATGAAGGTGGGGATCGAGATCATCTCCAGCGCCACGAAGATGGTGATGAGATCACGAGCCGATGCCATCACCGTCATGCCGAGCACCGAGGAGAGGATCAGGAAGTAGTACTCCCCCTGGTAGTAGTCGCCCTCCTCGACGTAGTTCGCCGAGATCAACAACGTGAGGTAGGCCGCCCCGAGGAACAGCGCCTTCATGATGAGGGCGTAGTTGTCCACCACGTAGGCGCCGCCGAACATGACCCGGTTCTCGCCGTCGGCGGCCAGGGTGAGGACGGGCACGAGGGCGGCCAGCAGGCCCACACCGGCGATGGTGGAGGTGGCCCACTTCTCCCGCTCCTCGAAGATGAGGTCGGCCACCAGCAGCACGACGATCGTGGCCGTGAGGACCAGCTCCGGGAGGAGGGCGTGGTAATCGAAGTAGGGCGCCGGCACCGATGTGTCCCTAGCCGCCGAACGCCTTGGTCACGATCTGGACGGCGTCGTCGGTCACGTTGAACAGGAGCCCGGGGTAGACCCCGAGGATGAGGATGAAGAGCAGCAGCGGGGCCCAGGCGATCCACTCCGGCATGTGCACGTCGTGGACGTGGGCCCCTTCCCACTCGGCGGGGATCTTGCCCATGGCCACCCGCTGGAGCATCCACAGCAGGTAGCCGGCGGCGAGCACGGTGCCCACCGCGGCGACGACCATGAACGTCCTGAACGTCTCCTGTGGCAGGCCCCCGGCCGGTTCGTAGGCGGAGAGGATGGCGGGGAACTCACCCCAGAACCCCGCCAGTCCGGGGAGCCCGAGGCTGGCCATGGTGCAGAACCCGAGGATCCACCCGAGCCGGGGCGCCTGGAGCAGCAGCCCGCCGAGACGGGACAGCTCGCGGGTGTGGAACCGCTCCTGGACCGAGCCGGCGAGGAAGAACAGCATCCCGGTGATGATCCCGTGGGCCACCATCCCGAAGATGGCGGCGTTGATCCCGAAGTCGGTGAGGGTGGAGATCCCGAGCATGACGAAGCCCATGTGGGCCACCGATGAGAAGGCGATGAGCCGTTTCATGTCCTTCTGGGCCAGGCAGGCCAGCGCCCCGTAGATGATGCCGATGACGGACAGGAGGCCGATCCAGGGTGCCCAGTCCATGGCCGCCTCGGGGAGCATGGGCAGGGCGATGCGGACGAAGCCGTAGGTCCCGAGCTTCAGGAGGATGGCGGCCAGGATGACCGAGCCCACGGTGGGGGCCTCGGTGTGGGCGTCGGGCAGCCAGGTGTGGAACGGGAACATCGGGACCTTGATGGCGAAGCCCAGGAACAGGCCTCCGAAGATCAGGTTCTGGGTCCCCCGTGGGAGCCCTTCGCCGGCCAGCTGGGAGAGCGTGACGATGTCGAAGGTGTTCGGGTCGCTCTTGAAGAAGAGCGCCAGGAACCCGAGCAGCATGAGGGCCGAGCCGAAGAGGGTGAAGAGGAAGAACTTGATCGAGGCGTATTCCCGGTTGGGACCGCCCCACACCCCGATCATGAAGTACATCGGCAGGAGGACCAGCTCGAAGAAGATGAAGAACAGGATCAGGTCCTGGGCCAGGAACGTGCCGACCATGCCGGTCTCGAGGACGAGCATGAGGGACAGGAACGCCTTCGGGTTGTGGGGCTCGGGGAAGTGGTCCCAGGAGTAGATGACGCACAGCAGCGTGATGGCCATGGTCAGGATCATCAGCGGCAGCGAGATCCCGTCGATGGCCATGTGATAGCGGGAAGAGATCACGTCGATCCACGCCTTGTCGACGTCGAACTGCAGGACACCGGCGTCGGCGTAGTCGAAGTCGGCCAGGATCCCCAGGCCCACGGCCAGGGTCAGGATGGTGGCAACCAGGGCGGCACCCTTGTGCGCCGCCTCGTTGGCCCGGGGGAGGGCGAGGATCACGGCAACGCCCACCAGGGGGATGAACACCGCCAGGGTGAGGGCCCAGGAATCGAACCAGTCCATCGCCTTGTCCTGCCTCCCGATCCCTAGTCGAAAACCACCAGCGCCAGGCCGAGGAGGCCCACCGCACCGAAGAGCATGAGCGCGTACTGCTGGACCCGCCCCGACTGCACCAGGCGGAGGAGCCCACCGGTCTCCGAGGCTCCGATCCCGATGCCGTTGACGATGCCGTCGACGCCCTTCTGGTCGAGGACGTCGTAGGTGAAGCGACCCACGATCTTGGTCCCGACGCCCACGGCGTTGACGATCCCGTCGATGATCTTCTGGTTGGTCCAGTAGATCCCCCGGGCCAGGGGGCCCTTGATGAACCCGACGAGCCCGTCCACGAAGAGCCGGTCGAGGTAGTACTTCTCGACGAGCAGGGTCTTGAGCGACCGCAGCGCGCCCCGGTCGGTGGCGCCGCGCAGCCCGGCGGGAACCTTCTGCCAGTAGTAGACCATCGCCGCGGTGGCCAGGCCGGCGATCGCCACACCAAGGGAGAGGCCCGCCAGGGCCGGGTTGAACTCGTGGTGTTCGAGGTGGAATTCGCGCACGTCGGGAACATGGAAGGCCACCCAGCGGGTGAAGTTGTCGATGCCGAAGGCGGTGGCGTTGATGAGGCCGATGCCGAGGGACGGGACGGCCAGCAGGATCAGGGGAACCGTCATGGACCGGGGCGACTCGTGCGGGTGGCCGTGGCCCCGGTATTCGCCGAAGAACGTGAGGAGCACGCACCGGCCCATGTAGCAGGCGGTCATGAACGCGCCGATGAGGCCGAGGATGAGGATGTAGGGGTAGCCGCCTTCCATCGCCCCGAGGAGGATCTCGTCCTTCGACCAGAAGCCGGCGAGGGGGAAGATCCCGGCCAGGGCCAGCGTGCCGATGATGAACGTCCAGAAGGTCACGGGCATGTGCTTCTTCAGGCCGCCCATCTCGCTCATGTTGTTGCTGTGCACGGCGTGGATGACCGAGCCGGAGCCGAGGAACAGCAGGGCCTTGAAGAAGGCGTGGGTGAAGAGGTGGAACACGCCGGCCGTCCACGCCCCCACGCCGAGGGCGGCCACCATGTAGCCGAGCTGGGAGACGGTGGAGTAGGCCAGCACTCGTTTGATGTCGTCCTGCACGAAGGCCAGGGCAGCAGCGATGATCATCGTGATCCCGGCGATCAGTGCCACCACGTTGATCCCGCCGGCCTCGATGGAGAAGCCCTCCCAGAACACGCCGTAGGTGCGGGCCACGAGGTAGACGCCGGCCACGACCATGGTGGCGGCGTGGATCAGGGCGGACACCGGCGTCGGGCCGGCCATGGCATCGGGGAGCCAGATGTGGAGGGGGAACTGGGCGCTCTTGCCCATGACCCCGATGAAGAGGAGCAGGCCACCGACGAGGGCCAGGCTGTGGGACATCTCGTGCTCGAGCGCCATCCGGTTGATGACCTCGATGTTGAAGGTCTGGCCAGCGGCGAAGAACAGGGTGATGACGCCCATCATCAGCCCGACGTCGCCGGTGCGGGTGGTGAAGAAGGCCTTGAGGGCGGCCGACGAGTTGACCTTCTCCTCGTACCAGTGGCCGATGAGCATGAAGGAACAGAGCCCGACCAGCTCCCAGCCGATCATGAGCTGGAGCAGGTTGTCGGCCAGGACCATGAAGAGCATCGAGGCCGTGAACAGCGACAGCGCGGCGAAGAAGTGGGTGAAGCGGACGTCGCCGTGCATGTAGCCGGTCGAGTAGATGTGGACCATCAGCGAGACGAAGGTGACGACCACGAACATCATGGCCGTCAGGCCGTCGACGTGGATGCCGATCTCGATGGGGTGCAACCCGCCCCAGTCGAACCACTCCCAGGCCTTGTGGACGACCTGCCCGTGGCTGATCCACTCGATGCCGACCAGGACGGCGAGGACGAAGCTGATGCCGACGGCGACGAGGCCCGACTCCGCCCCCTTCTTGGGCAGGCGCTTCCCGAAGAAGAGGATCACGACGTAGGACACCGCCGGGATGAGCGGGATCAGCCAGGACACGTCGGTGAACGGCGTGCTGGCGGCGGCGCCGTGACCGGCTTCGGGGGCCTCGGTGGCGAGCAGCAGCAGGGGGTTCATTCCGCTAGCCCTTCATCAGGTCGATCTCGTCGAGGTTGACGTCGACCCGGTTCCGGTAGATGAGCAGCACGATGGCGAGGCCGACTCCGACCTCGGCGGCGGCGATCGTGATCACGAACAGGGCGAAGACCTGGCCGGCGACGTCACCCAGTTGGGCGGCGAAGGCGATCAGGTTCAGGTTCACGGCATTGAGCATCAGCTCGACGCTCATGAGGACGAGCACGCCGTTGCGCCGGGCCAGCACGCCGTAGATGCCGACGCAGAAGAGGAAGGCCGAGAGGATGAGGAACTGGGTGATCGGCATGGCTCAGTCCTTGCGGGCCAGGACGATGGCGCCCACCAGGGCCGCCAGCAGGAGCAGGGACACGACCTCGAAGGCCACGACGTAGACCCGGAAGATGGAGTCGGCCAGCGCCGACGTGGGGGTGGGATCGACCAGGTTGATGTTCACCCCGTCGAAGGAGGCGAAGATCCGGACACCGAGGACGACGAGGATGAGGAGGGCGACGGCGGCGGCCGCCCCACGCTGGTTGTTGTCCAGCTCGTCGTTCCGCTTCATGGGCGCCCGGGTCAGCATGATGCCGAAGAGGAAGAGGATGATCACGGCCCCGATGTAGATGAGCACCTGGACGAGGCCGACGAACTCGGCTTGGAGCAGGATGTACTGGGCCGCCACTCCGGCCAGGACGATGACCAGGGACAGGGCGGCGTGGACCACGTTGGGGATGGTCACGACGGCGATGGCCGCCGCCGCCATCACCGCGGCGATGATCCAGAAGGCGACGTTCTGCCCCGTGACTTCGGCGAAGACCATTGGCTACTTCTTGCCCTTCACCTCGGCGCCGGCCTCCAGCGGTTCGGGGCTGGGGACGGTCGCCATCCACTCCCCGAGCTTGTCCTTGTCGTGGAGGAGGTCGCCGATGCGGGGCTCGGAGTACTCGTACTCCGGACTCCAGAACAGGGCGTCGAAGGGGCAGACCTCGACGCAGATGCCGCAGTACATTCTCAGGGCGTAGTCGATGTCGAAGCGGTCGAGGATCGAGACGGTGCGGTCGCGGCCGCCGGCGCGCCGGGGCGGGCGCTTCTCCTTGTGACCCTCGATGTAGATGCACCAGTCGGGGCACTGCCGGGCGCAGAGCATGCACACCGTGCAGTTCTCCTCCTTGAGGGCGATGACGCCCCGGGCCCGGCTGGGCGGGTCCTCCCGCTCGTGCGGGTACT
>JBOGFO010000661.1:0-3087 GCA_050743445.1 Acidimicrobiia bacterium | reverse complement strand
TCCCCCAACAAGCCCTACGACATGAAGAAGGTCGTGGCCGAGGTGGTCGACGACGGGGACTTCTTCGAGGTGTTCCCCCACTGGGCGGGCAACATCGTGACCGGCTTCGCCCGTATCGGCGGGCACTCCGTGGGCATCGTCGGCAACCAGCCCCAGGTTTTGGCCGGGACCCTCGACATCGACGCCTCGGAGAAGGCGGCGCGGTTCGTCCGGACCTGCGACGCCTTCAACATCCCCCTCATCACCTTCGTGGACGTACCCGGGTTCCTGCCCGGTACCGACCAGGAGTACGGCGGGATCATCCGCCACGGGGCGAAGCTGCTCTACGCCTACTGCGAATCCACCGTGCCCCGGATCTCGATCATCACCCGCAAGGCCTACGGCGGCGCCTACGTGGTCATGAACTCGAAGTCCATCGGGGCCGACCTGGCCTTCGCCTGGCCGTCGGCCGAGATCGCCGTCATGGGCCCCCAGGGGGCGGTCAACATCATCTTCCGCAAGGAGCTCGAAGGCGCTCCCGACCCCGAGGCCCGCCGGGTCGAGCTGGTCGAGGAGTACACCGAGCGCTTCGCCAACCCCTACGTCGCCGCCGAGCGGGGCTACGTCGACGACGTGATCGACCCGCGTGACACCAGGGCCGTGCTCTGCCGGTCGCTGGCCATGCTGCGCACGAAGCAGGAGAAGCTCCCCCAGCGCAAGCACGGGAACATGCCGTTGTGAGTCCGCTGGCGGAGATCCCGGCGGGGGCGTCACCCGAGGAGGTGGCCGCCATCGTGGCCGCGCTCACCGTCCTGGAGGACGAGCAGCGGGCGGCCCAGCCTCCGCCGTCGGCCGATCGGGGCGCCCACCTCGACGCCTGGGTGCGGGCCTCCCGCCTCACCGGCCGGCGGGCCGGGCTCATCCGTGGGCCCTGGCGCCTCGCCGGGCGGATCGGGCGCCGAGCCCGGGCCTAGCCGGCCCAAAGATCACCGAGCCCGGACGCGAACGACCCGCCCCGAGGAGAGGTTGGGTAGAGAAGCCCGGGCGTTGGGCGCCCCAACGATCTCTCTTCGGGACGGGCAACGCGCAGTATGCCCAATTCGCGGCACGTTTTCCACCCCTCTGTGGAAAAGCTGGGGAAAATGAAAATGGGGTCTGAGCTGACCTACGCTCCGAGAAATTCGCGACGACGCGCGGCTGGGGACCAGGGGGAGGAAAGCACGGTGAACGAGGTGTCGAACGAGGACGTCCTGGCCGCCGTAGCCGGCCAGACCATGACCCGGCTGTTCCGGGACACCGTCGATGCCCGGGGGGACGCCATCGCCCTGCGCTGGACCGACGGGACCCCGGGGCAGCTGACCTGGGCGCAGTATGCCGACCGGGCCTGCCGGGTGGCCGCCGGGTTGCGGCACCTCGGTGTCGGCCCGGGCGACCGGGTGGTGCTCATGATCCGCAACCGGCCCGAGTTCCACATCGCCGACGTGGCCACGATGCTGGTGGGTGCGACCCCGGTCTCGATCTACAACTCCTCGGCCCCCGAGCAGGTCGAGTACCTGGCCGGCCACTCCGAGGCGAAGGTGGCCATCACCGGCGAGGTCGCCTTCCTGGAGCGCTTCCTCAAGGTCCGCTCCGAGCTCCCCGACCTCCAGCACCTGGTGGTGGTCGACGACCCGAACGGGCTCGCCCCCTCCGACGTGACGTCCTTCGCCGGGCTCGCCTCCGCCGCCCCCGTCGACCTCGGTCAGGCGGCCGACGTGGCCCGCCCCGAGGATCTCGCCACCCTCATCTACACGTCGGGGACGACGGGCCCGCCCAAGGGCGTGATCATCACGCACACCAACCTGTGCTGGGTCCTCGAGAGCATGAACCGGGCCCTGGGAATCGACATGGCGGGCTGGCGCGAGGTGTCGTTCCTGCCCATGGCCCACATCGCCGAGCGGATGATGACCCACTACTTCCACATCGGCCACGGCACCGACGTCACGACCTGCCCCGACCCCACCCAGCTCGCCGTCTACCTGCGCCAGGTCCGCCCCGAGTTCTTCCTGGGCGTGCCCCGGGTGTGGGAGAAGATCTACGCCGGCATCCAGGCCGCCCTGTCCGCCGACCCCGAGAAGAAGGCCGGGTTCGACAAGGCCCTCGAGGTGGGCGCCAAGGCGGCGGCGGTCCGCACCAGCGGCCAGCCCCTCCCGCCCGAGCTGCAGGCGGCCTGGGAGCACGTCGACGCCGCGGCCTTCTCCAACGTGCGGGCCCTGGTCGGCCTGGACTGCATGCAGGTGGCGCTCACCGGCGCCGCCCCCATCCCCCGCCGGGTCCTCGACTTCTTCATCAACATCGGCGTGCCCCTCTCCGAGGTCTACGGCATGTCGGAGTGCACCGGGCCCATGACCTGGACCCCGTACCGCATCAAGCCCGGCTCGGTGGGCCCGGCCATCCCCGGCCAGGAGCTGAAGCTCCTCGGCGACGGCGAGGTGTGCTGCCGGGGCGGCAACGTCTTCCCCGGGTACCTCAAGGACCCGGAGCGGACGGCCGAGTGCCTCGACGACGACGGTTGGCTGCACTCCGGCGACATCGGCATTCTCGACGAAGACGGTTACCTCACGATCGTCGACCGCAAGAAGGAGCTGATCATCACGGCCGGGGGCAAGAACATCAGCCCGGCCAACCTGGAGGCCGCCCTCAAGTCGTTCCCCCTCATCGGCCAGGCCTGCGCCCTGGGCGACGGGCGGGCGTTCATGGCCGCCCTCATCGTTCTCGACCCCGACGTGGCCCCGGCGTGGGCCAAGGGCCAGGGCATCGAGGCGGCCGGCCTGGCCGAGCTCGCCACCCACCCCGACGTCGTGGCCGAGGTCGAGCGCTGCGTCGAGGAAGCCAACGCGCGCTTCAGCCAGGTGGAGAAGATCAAGAAGTTCACGATCCTCACCGCCGAGTGGCTCCCCGACTCCGAAGAGCTCACGCCGACCATGAAGCTCAAGCGCCGGGGGGTGCTCACGAAATACGGCGAGGAGATCGAGGCGCTCTACGCCTGACTTTCGTCGCCCCTCAGTCCCCCCCGGCGATCTCGACGCGGTCCCGGCCCGCGGCCCGCGCCGCGCCCAGGGCCTGGAC
>JBOGFO010000660.1:0-10677 GCA_050743445.1 Acidimicrobiia bacterium | reverse complement strand
GCTGGGGCAGGGGCCCCCAGCCGCACCGCGATGAGCCGCCAGGCGAAGAGCCATCAACACAGGACCTGCGCCATCATCGGACGACCCGGACCCGGCGCTCGAGGGTGTTGAAGGCGGCGCTGAGAGCCAACGTGAGCACGAGGTAGCCCGCCGCCGTGGTGAGCAGCAGGGGGAAGGTGGCGCTCGCATCCTGGTTCTGCAGGCGGCGCAGGATGCTGGTGGCCTCGGCGACGCTGAAGGCCACCGCGATCGAGGTGTTCTTGGTCAGGGCGATGAAGACGCTGGACAGCGGAGGGATCACCGCCCGGAAGGCCAGGGGCAGCACCACCAGGGTGAGGATCTGGGCGAAGGGCAGGCCGATAGATCGGGCCGCCTCGATCTCCCCGGCCGACCCCGAGCTGATGCCCGAGCGCACCACCTCGCACACGAAGGCCGAGGTGTAGGCGGTGAGGGCGATCACGGCGAAGGTGACGAACGAGAACCGGATGTCGAGCCGGGGCAGCCCGAAGGCGGAGAAGACGAACACCAGGGTGAGCGGGGTGTTCCGCACCACCGTAACGTAGAAGCCTCCGGCCCAGCGCAGGGGGGCGATGGGACACACCCGCATGACGGCCAGCACGGTGCCGGACACGAGGGCGAGGACGCCGGCGGTGACCGCCAGGCGCACCGTCATCAGGAAGCCTTCGAGGATGATGCCGCGCTGGGAGATGACGAAGTCCATGAGCGGCGGCGGCGGTCAGTACCGGTTGACCGCCGGCGGGTCGGGCGCCTCAACCCCGCTCGACCCGAGCGTGGCGTCGAATGCCGCCTTCCAGCTCCCGTCCTCGAAGATCGCCTCCAGCGTGTCGTTGAGGAAGTTGCGGAAGTCGGTGTCGCCCTTCTTCAGCCCGATGCCGTAAGGCTCCTCGCTGAACTTCTTGCCCACCACCCTGAACTTGCCTTCGTACTTCGGGTCGGCGGCGTAGCCGGCGAGGATGATGTCGTCCGTGCTCACCGCGTCGATCTGGCCCGCCTCGAGCTGATCGACGCACTCCGTGTAGGTGTCGAACTCGACCGCTTCCGCCTGCGGGTAGTTGGTGCGGATGTTCTGGATCGGCGTCGAGCCGGTGGCGGCGCAGACCCGCTTGCCGGCCAGCGTGTCGGGGCCGGTGATCGACTCGTCGTCCGCCGCCACCAGGAGGTCCTGGCCCGCGACGTAGTACGGGCCGGCGAAGTCGATCGTCTCCTTGCGCTTGTCGTTGATGGTGTAGGTGGCGATCACGAGATCGACGCGGTCGTTGGCGATGAAGCTCTCGCGGTTGGCCGACACCGTCTCGACCCATTCGATTCCGTCGGGTTCGATGCCGAGCTTCCCGGCGATGATCTTGCCGACTTCGACGTCGAAGCCCTCGGGCGCGTCGGTCTCGAGGTTGATGTTGCCGAGCCCGGGCTGGTCGATCTTGGTGCCGATCCGGATGGCACCGGCCTCGGCCAGGCGGGCCATGGTCGACCCCGCCGCGAACCCCGGCGTCTCCTCGACCTCGGGTTCGGGAGTCGCCGTCTCGTCGTCACCCCCACAGCCGGAAACGACCAGGACAACTGCCGCAAACAGAGCGAACCAGGGCTGCAGGAAGCGCTTCATGAAGTGACTTGTATCACACCCGCCCGCAGGCAGGGTCGGCGCCACGGTGTAGTTTCGCACCCATGTCGGTTCGGGTCTTCGTGGTGGACGACACCACCCACGTCCGCAAGATGCTCGTGCAGATGCTCGAGCTGTCAGGCTTCGATGTGGTGGGCCAGGCGGCCAGCGGCGAAGAGGCCGTGGCCACCGTGGCCGAGGCCGACCCGCAGGTGGTGGTGGTCGACTACTCGATGCCCGGCATCAACGGCATCGACACCGCCCGCACCATCAGGGCCGAGCGCCCCGACCAGGCGATCATCCTCTACACCGCCTACCTCGATCCGGACGTGGAGCGGGAGGCGACCAAGGCCGGGGTGTCGCTGTGCGTCGGCAAGATCGAGGGCCTGACCACGCTGGAGCGTGACATCCGCCGGCTCGCCGGCGAGCTCTTCTGACCGGCTCAGCCCCGGCCCATGAGGGCGAACTGGATGAGTGCCGCGCCCAGGATGAGCGCCAGGAGCACGCCCAGCACGATGGCGGTCCCCGACCTCATCCGGGGCCGTCCGCGGCCAGGGGACGCAGCGTCACCGCCGAGCCGGCGCGCAGGCCGAGCGCCTCGGCCGCCGGGCTCTGGTCGAAGGCCAGGGAGACCAGCCCGTAGGAATCCACCACCACGACCAGCTCCATGTGCTCGGCGTCGGCGTAGGTGTTGACCCAGCGGGCGGTCCGGCGGTCGGGCCCGACGACGACCCCCACCCGGTCACCGGGGCGCAGGCCCATCCCCGCCAGCTCGTCGGGGTCGAGGTTGAGCTGGAGGTTGCCGAAGCGGTCGACCCACAGCACCTCCCCCGCCACCCCGTCGCCGTCGGGCCGGGACAGCGGCACCAGGCCCGGCACCAGCGACAGAGGGTCGATCTCCTCACCAAGCTCGGTCAGCTCGATACCGGAGGCCAGGTACCCGGCGGCCGGCGCGAACACGTTGCGCCCGGCGAAGGTCGGCCCGGGAGCCTCCATCTGGTACTCGTCGTTGGTGAGGGACACCACCCGCTTGGCCCCGCCCAGCATGGCGACGGCCGGGGCCAGGAGGCCGTTGTCGGGGCCCACCAGGTAACCGGCCTGTACCTCGGCGGCCACCGCCCGGCGCGGCGTGCCCACCCCGGGGTCGACCACGGCGAGCACCACGCCCGGAGGCAGGTACTGGGCGGCCCGGGCCAGGGCGAGCGCTCCCGCCCGCACGTCATGGGGCGGGATCTCGTGGGTGATGTCGATGACCCGGGCAGCGGGGGCGACGCGCAGGATCACGGACTTGCACACGCCGACGAACTCGTCGGCCAGCCCGTAATCCGACAAGAAGGACACGAAAGCAGGACCCGCCACAAACCGACCCTACCGGCTGGGCATGGAACGGCTGCTCAAGGGTGGCCGGGGTCCAGACCGTCCGGGTGGGGGCGGGCCGGATGAAAGGGGTCCTCTCGGAGCGCCCCCGACTCCGGGCCCGCCGGCCCGTCTACCCGGCTTGTGTGTACCGCGACTGCAGGTACCCGTCGACGTCCACGTCGCGAACCCGGAAGGACCGACCGACCCGAACCGCAGGTAGATCCCCCGCCCGGATAAGGCGATACACGGTCATCGATGAAACCCGCATCAGCTGCGCTACTTCTTGCACCGTCAAGAAGCGCGCCTTCTCGAAGGACTGCGCCACGCGGTCACCCCTATCTCCACCCGCCAACTTCGAGGGTACGCCGTGTGACCGCAGTTGTCTAGGGCGAATAGGGGGCCACATGAGCGATGCCGCGCCGCAGAGATGTTACGCGACCACGGCAAGTGAAACCACACGCACCATCACCACGGCGCGCGACCGGTAACGTCACGCACCGCAACCACTCATGTCGGGTCCTGTTGACCCAATTCTCTCGATCGTGCCGTCGCGGCAGCCACGGCCTCCAGCATCGCCGCCCGCAAGGCCCGGGATTCGAGCGCCGCCAGGCCGGCGGCGGTGGTCCCACCAGGGGACGTGACCGCGGCCCGGAGGGCCTCGGGGCCCTCCGGGCCCTCGTCCAGCAGGGTGGCCGATCCGAGCAGGGTCTGGATAACCAGGGCGCTGGCCACCGGCCGGGGCAGGCCGACGCTCACCCCGGCGTCGATCATGGCTTCGGCCAGCAGGAACACGTAGGCCGGGCCGGAGCCCGACAGGCCGGTGACGGCGTCGAGGAGTGATTCGGGGACCCGGGTCACCGTGCCCACCGCGGCCAGGATCCGCTCGGCCCGGGTCATGTGCTCCTCGCCGGCCTGGCTGCCGGCGGCGATGGCCGCCGCTCCCCGGCGGACCAGGGCGGGGGTGTTGGGCATGGCCCGCACGACCGGGTACCCCGGGACGAGCGCCTCCAGGGTGGCGAGCGTCACCCCGGCGGCGATGGACACCACCAGCGTCCCCGGGACAAGGGCGGAAGCCGCACTCTCCAGCGCGCTGGGCACATCGGACGGCTTCACGGCCACCACCACCACGTCGGCTTCGGCCACCGCCCAGGCCGGAGCGGGAACGACCCGGACCTTGGGGAACCGGCCTTCGAGGACGTGGCGCCGTTCCGGGACCGGCTCGGCCACGGCCAGGTCCTCGGCCGCCCAGCCGGCATCGATCAGCCCTCCGAGGAGGGCCTCTCCCATCTTCCCGCCGCCGAGCAGCGCCAGCCGGCTCATTTCCAGCGGGACCTGCGCAGCAGGGCCCAGCGGTTGGGGCAGGGGCCCCCGGCCGCACCGCGATGAGCCGCCAGGCGAAGAGTCATCGGCGCAGGGTAACCGCGTGCCGGATGACGAGGACGGCTCCGGCCAGCCCGACCGAGACGGCCGCGCCCAGGGCGATGGCACCCCGGGCCGAGAACGAGGCCAGGCAGACACCGACCAGCACCGGCCCGGAGGTCTGTCCGGCCCGGACGGCGGAGACCCACGCCGCCACCATCACCCCCCGCTGGGCGGGGGCGAGACCGGCCGCGTAGGACTGCAAGGGGACGATGACCAGCGTCTCGCCCAGGCCGTAGAGCACCATGCTCACCCCCACCAGCGCCACGCTCCCGGCGGCCGCCATCCCGGCGAAGGTGAGCGCGACCACGGCGAAGCCGGCCAGGACGAGATCCCAGGTCCCGAACCGCGCCGCCAGGCGGCCCATGGTCAGGGCCACGACGACCGAGGCCAGCGCGGGCAGGCCGAGGATGACGCCCCGGGCCGCCGGGCCGGCGCCGAAGCGCTGGTCGAGGTCGATGGGCACGGCGGTGAGAACGATTCCGAAGACGAGCACGAAGCCGAAGAAGCCGGCCACCAGCATGGCGACCACCCGCCGGTCCGCCAGGGTGGCCCCCGCGGCCCTGACCTGGTCCCGGACGCTCTCGACGCCGCTGGGCCGCCCCTTGGGGAGCATCCGGGCGGCGGCCACGGCCACCCCCAGGGTGAGCACCATCGGCGCGAAGGCGGCCCGCCATCCGGCCAGCGCCACCAGGCCGCCGCCGACCACGGGCAGGACTGCCAGGCCGGCGATGAGCACGGCGCCGTTGCGCCCGATGGCGGCCGCCCGTGCCACTGGCCCCTCGTGGCGGTCCCCGATCATCACGATCGCCAGGTTGACCAGACCGGCCGCACCGAAGCCCTGGAGCAGCCGGGCGGCGAGGAGCACGGCGAAGTTGGGCGCGGCCATGGCCGCCAGCCCGCCGAGGGCGAACACCACCAGGCAGGGGACGACCACGATCCGGCGCCCGAAGCGGTCGGCGGTCAGCCCGATCACCGGCGCCACCACCACCCCGGGCAGCGAGGCGGCGGCGACCACCAGGCCGATGCCGGTGTCGTCCACCGACAGGGCCCGGGCGATGTCGGGCAGGGCGGGGGCCACCAGGGCGTTGGCCAGCACCCCGGCGAGGCTGATGGCGGCGATGATCACGCCGCCCCCCGGGCCGTGCCAAGCGTCCTCGTCGGGCCCCGGACGCGGGCGGGCCCGAGGACCCATTGGATCCACCCCGCACTTCCCCGAACGGGACGGACCCTCCTGCACCTCGGGCCTCGCCTCGCCGCCACCCGTCGGCGACGGCGGCGTCAACTTAATCCGCCTCCCGTTGCGGGGCAAGGTATTTAGCGGCGAAGCCCATCTGGATCGCAGTCTGGAACCATGTCTCGACCAGCTCGTAACAGGTGCCGATGACCCGGTCGAGCTCCTCCTCGCTGAGGTGCTCGTAGAGGACGCGACCGACGATGTACACGTCGCCGTCGGGCCCGAGGGAGAAGCGGGCCCCGTAGAGGCTGTGGTGGTTGCGGCGCAGCAGCCAGCGGTAGAGCTCCTCGTGGTGGGCGGGGGGATCGGGCATGAAGTACAGCTCGAACCGCAGCGATCGCTGCCCCAGGTCGAAGTAGATGGTGGAGGCGTCGCGTCCGTCACAGCCGAAGCGGAGATACCAGCGGGGGATCTCCGGGTCATACTCCACGTGCTGGACGTAGGGCTCCTTGGCCACCGGCCCGGTCAGGTGGGCCGCCACCAGCTCCGCAGCCCGTTGTCTTAGCTGCACTCCACCGGCGTGCGTTCCACCAGGTCGGCGCACAGTCGCCGCAACCGGGCGGCGGTCATCGACCAGGACCAGCGACCGGAACGGGCCGCGGCCCGGACCCCCATGGCCTGGGCCACCTCGGGCGCATCGAGGAGCAACGAGACGGAGGTGGCCCACTCGAGGGGATCGCGGCCCTCGACCAGGAAGCCGGTGACGCCGTCATCCACGATGCCGGTGAGCCCACCCACCGCCGACGCCACCACCGGCGTTCCACAGGCGGCCGCCTCCAGGGCCACCAGGCCGAAGGACTCGCTGCGGGACGGCACCACCACCACGTTGGCGGCCCGGTAGTAGTCGACCAGACGGTGATGCGGCACCGGAGGGAGGAACAGCACCCGGTCGGTGAGGCCGAGGTCGGCGGCCCGGGCCTGGGCCCGGTCGAACTCGGCCGGCCCGTCGGGGCCGCTCGGGCCGCCCACCACCCACAGGACGGCGTCGCTGGCGGTCTCGGCCAGAGTCTCGACGGCCAGCTCGAGCCCCTTCAACGGCTGGACCCGGCCGACGAAGAGCATGACCGGTACTTCGTCGCCGGGGTGGCCGAGCCGGGCCCGCGCCAGGCTGCGGTCGCCGGGAGAGAAGGTCCGGTGGTCCACGCCGGGCGGGAGCACTTCGACCCGGTCGGGATCGGCGCCGTAGAGGTGCCGCAGCTGGGCCGCCTCCGTGCCGGTGGAGGCCAGGATGACGTCGGCGCACCGGATGATCTCGTCCTCGCCCGCCGCCCGGCCGGCGCCATTGACCCCGCCGTCGGCCCCGGTCACCCGGGACAGCGTGTGGAAGGTGGCCATCATCGGCAGGGACAGCTCGTGCTTGAGCCGGTGCGCCACCTGACCCGACAGCCAGTAGTTGCCGTGGAGGGCGTCGTAGTCCCGCCCGCACGTCTTCACCCGGGCCAGCATGGCGGCGGTGAACTCGTCGACCAGCGACGGCAGCTCCTCCTTGGGCAACGGCTCCCGGGGACCGGCGGTGACGTGGAGGACGCGGAAGCTGGGTTCCACGACCACCACGTCGGGCTGGTCGGGGTGCTCGGCCCGGGTCCACACGTCGCAGGCCAGCCCGGCCCGGGCCAGCGCCGAGGCCAGCGACCGGACATAGACGTTCATGCCGCCGCCGTCACCCGCGCCGGGCTGCGCCAGAGGCGAGGTGTGCAGGCTCAGGACCGCAAGGGAGCGGGGCAGGGGCACGTCAGGACCTGCGCAGCAGGGACTGGCGGCCGGGGCTGGGGCCCCCGGCCGCAGAGCGATGAGCCGCCAGGCGAAGAGCAGTCAACACAGCGATCGTATCGGTTGGCCTACGGCTCGCCGGCCGTCGGGTTGTTGAGGAACGATCGGTAGACGTCGATCAGGACCTGCTTCTGGCGCTCGGAGAGGGTCGGGTTGCGGAGAATCTCGGCCACGAGGTCGTGATCTCCGTCCCGCTCCTCCAGGATCCCGGCCCGGACGTAGAGGGTCTCGGCCGAGATCCGCAACGCCCGGGCGATGGCCTGGAGGATCTCGGCGCTCGGCTTGCGCAGACCCCGCTCGATCTGGCTGAGGTACGGGTTCGAGATCCCGGCCAGCTCCGAGAGCTTGCGCAGGGAAAGGCGGGCCGTGCGGCGCTGGTCGCGGATGAAGTCGCCGAGATCGCGCATGCGGGCCTCGAGACCCGGGTTGGCGGCGCCGGGCATCGGGCCCATCAGCCGGGCCCCATCATCCGGGCCCCATCATCCGGCCCCCATCAGCCGGTACCCAGCGGAACCAGCCGTTCCGCCATCGGAGCGAAGACCCGGACGACCTCCGGGTCGAACTGGGTTCCCGACATCCGCTGCAGCTCGGCGAGCGCCTGGTCGGGAGGCATGGCGGCCCGGTACGGGCGGTCGGCGGTCATGGCGTCGAACGCGTCGATGACGGCGAAGGCCCGGGCGGCCAGGGAGATCTGTTCCCCCCGCAGCCCCTCGGGGTAGCCGGTCCCGTCGAACATCTCGTGATGGGACCGGATGACGAGCGCCGCCGTCCGCAGGAAGGGGATGGCCGCCACCAGCTGATACCCCACGATCGGATGGGTGCGCATCACCCGCCACTCGGCGGCGCTGAGCGGGCCCGGCTTGTTGAGGATGCGCTCGGGGATGCCGACCTTGCCGGCGTCGTGGAGCAGGAAGCCGAACTCGGCCTCGCGGTTCTCGTCCGCCACCCCCAGCTCGGCCAGGAGCGCCATGCCGTAGTTCCGGCACCGCTCGAGGTGCGCGCCGGTGCCCGCGTCCTTGGCTTCGACCACCAGGGCCAGTGACCGGGTCGTCTCCAGATACGCGATTCGCAGGTCGGCGTAGGCCCGCTCGAGCTCCAGGCGCCGCGCCCGCTCCCGCTGGTAGCTCTCCCCCAGCTCCTTGGCGAAGACCAGGAGCTGGGCCTCCAGGGCGGCTGCCGGGTCGGGGACCGACGCCGGGTCCCAGTCTGTGGTCATGGCTCTTCGCTTGGCGGCTCATCGCAGTGCGGCCGGGGGCCCCTGCCCCAACCGCCAAGCCGTGCTCCGCACGTCTGGCTCATGACTTGAGCAGCTCCTCGACCCGGTCCAGGAGATCCATGGACGAGAACGGCTTGGTCAGGAACCCCCGGGCGCCCGCCTCGAGCGAGGCGACCTCGGTGGTGACGTCGCCGAGAGCCGTCAACATCAGCACCCTGGTCGAGCCGTGGTCCATCCGCCGGCAGACCTCGACACCGTCGAGGCCGGGCATCATCACGTCGAGGATCACCACTCCCGGGTGCAGCTCGGCCGCCAGCTTGAGGCCCTGTTCCCCGTCGGACGCCTCGACCACCCGGAACCCGTCGGCCTCGAGCACGGCGCGGACCACACGCCGCAGGACCGCGTCGTCGTCCACGACGAGGACGCAGCGATCGGCGTCCTCCGCCAGGGCCGGATCTCCTGGGAAACTCACGGGGTGGCCTGGAGCCGGGCCGCCAGTTCCATCTCCAGGACGTGGAGAACCTCGTGGAGGCTGCGCCGCACCACCGAAACCTCGGACTCCAGCTCATTCAGCCCGTCCAGGCGCTCAACCAGCTCCTCGTCGGACAGGTCGGGCAGCCGCACCAGGGTGGCGTCGCCCACCAGGGTCTCCAGCCCCCGGGTCCACTCGATCTCGGGAGCGGGATGGAGCACCTGGGGCAGGTGGGCCTGGGCCGGCGCCGGCCTCGGGCCCTCATCGGCCAGGATCGCGGCCAGGCCGGCGATGAGCTCGTCGAGCGAACCACCCTCGTCCCGGCGGCGCCGCTCGGCCCCCAGGATGTCGATCCGGGCCTGAGCCAGCCGGCGCACGAAGGAGGCCTCAGTCTCCAGCTCGACGCACTCCACCTTCATCGACTCGACCTCGTCGACAGGGCGATGGCCCAACCCCTCGAGGTAGGCGGGGTCGAGAACACGGTCGAGGCGGCGCTGGGCGGGAGGGCTGGACATGGTCATAGAGGGTACCGCTCCCGGCATGGCCGGGCTCGCGCCCTGAGCGTATGCAGAGCTCGCGCCGTGAGCGTCACTCCAGCCTCACGCTGTGAGCGTCAGCAGAGGCCGCTGAGCGAGGGATACGGGTTGATCGCTCCCCCACCGCCGGGGTGGATCTCGAAGTGGGTGTGGGGCGCCCCACCCCGGGCGTTCCCGCTGTTGCCGGTCTTGGCCACGACCTCACCCTGGGCCACCCGGCGGTCCGCGCCCACCACCTCGGCGAGGTGGGCGTAGTAGTAGGTGTGGCCGTCGTCGCCATAGAGGTAGATGGCGAGCCCACCGGCTCCCGAGCGGTGCCGGGCGAACGCGCCGGACACCACGGCCACGTTCGGGGTGCCGAAGGGGTTCATCATGTCCGCGCCCTGGTGACGCCGGCCCCCGCCCCGGGGGTCCCCCCAGCTGTCGGTGAAGGCCACCGCGCCGGCGATGGGGCAGATCATGTTGGTGGCCACGGGGATGGAGGCGGCCGCCTCGCTGGTCTGGAGGACGGGCTGCGGCGGCACCCCCCGCCGGCCGGACTGGGCACGGCTGGCCCGGGGCGAGGCCACGAGGCGGGACTGCAGGTCCTGGCGGGCTTTCACCATGATGGCCAGCTGGAGCTCGACGACCTTCCGTTCGCCCTCGAGGTCGCCCATGGCGTCTTCCTGGGCCTGGCGCTTGCCGTTGATCGCCGCCTGGCGGTCGCGAATCTCGGCGCTGGCCGCGTTGAGCTGCCCGATGGCGTCGAGATCGACGGCTGACGCCTGCGCCACCAAGCGGACACCCCGCACCGACTCCACGAGGTCGGGCTGGGGTGACAGACCGGCGACGGCGTCGATCCCCCGGCCGGCCTGGTAGACGGCCACCGCCCGGCGGGTGACGGCGGCCCGGAGCGGCGCCATCTTCACCTGCAGCTTGGAGATGTCCTTCTCGAGCCGGGCGATGTCGTTGCCGAGCCTGGCCACCGCCGCCTCGGCCCGGGCGTAACCGGCCGCAGCCCGGTTGGCACGCCGCTTGAGCTCCGACTCGGAAACCTTCTTTTCCCGCTTC
>JBOGFO010000659.1:0-5090 GCA_050743445.1 Acidimicrobiia bacterium | reverse complement strand
GAAGGCGGCCGAAGAAGCTCCCGCCGCGCCTCCGGCCACCTCCGAGTCACCCGTCGCCGAGCCTTCCGCCGAAGCCGAAGAGGCCCCCGCAGCCACCACCGAGGACGCCCATGCCTGAGATCGCCGCCAAGGACGTCGCCAGCCTGCGCAAGCTGACCGGCGCCGGGATGATGGACTGCAAACGCGCTCTGGAGGAGAACGAGGGCGACGTCGAGAAGGCCAAGACCTGGCTGCGGGAGAAGGGCATCGCCGGGGCGGAGAAGCGCGCCGGTCGCGCTGCCCAGCAAGGGGCGGTCGACGTGGTGGTGGAGGGGCCCATCGGGGCCATCGTGGAGCTCACCTGCGAGACCGACTTCGTGGCCAAGGGCACCGCGTTCAAGGACACCGTTGCCGCGCTGGCCCGCCAGGTGGCCGTCCGGGGTGACGCCGACCTCGCCTCCCAGCCCTACGACCCCGAGCCCGCCCAGACCGTGGGCGACGTGGTCAAGGGGATGGCCGGCACGCTGGGGGAGAACATCGGCCTCGGCCGGGTGGCGCGCTTCGAGGCCGACGGCGGCCTGGTCGACGGCTACCGGCACGTCCAGAACGAGCGGGGCACGATCGCCGTCCTGGTCGAGCTGGCCGGAGTCGACCCGAGCGACCCCAAGGCGGTCGAGGTGGCCCACGACATCGCCCTCCACATCGCCTCGGCGGCGCCCCGGTGGGTGAACCGCGACGAGGTCCCGGCCGAGGTGATCGAGGCGGAGAAGACGGTCCTCGAGAACCTCACCCGCAACGAGGGCAAGCCGGAGCAGGCCATCCCCAAGATCGTCGAGGGGCGCATCAACGGCTTCTACAAGGACAACGTGCTCGTGGATCAGGGCTTCGTCCGGGAGCCCAAGGTCACGGTTTCGTCGCTGCTGACCGGTCTCTCACCCGAGGCGAAAGTGGCCCGCTTCGTGCGGTTCAAAGTCGGAGAGGAGTAGCAGGCGGGAATGGCCCAGAGCCAGTGGCCCCGGGTGGTGCTCAAGCTCTCGGGCGAAGCATTCGCCGACCAGTCCATCGGTTCCGGCATCGACGCGGTCATCGTCCAGCGCCTGGCCGAGGAGATCGCCGACGTCCGCTCCGACCTGGGTGTCCAGGTCGCCATCGTCGTCGGTGGGGGCAACATCTTCCGGGGGCTCTCCGGAGCCAGCCGGGGCATGGACCGGGCCACGGCCGACAACATGGGCATGCTGGCCACGGTCATCAACGCCCTGGCCCTCCAGGACTCCCTCGAGAGCGTCGGCCAGCCGACCCGGATGCAGACCGCCATCCACATGGCCCAGGTGGCCGAGCCCTACATCCGGCGCCGCGCCATCCGCCACCTGGAGAAGGGCCGGGTGGTCATCTTCGCCGCCGGCACCGGGAACCCGTACTTCACCACCGACACGACCTCCGCCCTGCGGGCGGCCGAGATCGGGGCCGGCGCCATCCTCAAGGGGACCCATTCCGGGGTCGACGGGATCTACTCCGCCGATCCCCGGGTGAACCCCGACGCCGTCAAGCTGCCGCGCATCTCCTATCTGGAGGTGATCAAGCAGGGCCTGAAGGTGATGGACTCGACCGCCATCACCTTCTGCATGGACAACGATCTGCCCATCGTGGTCTTCGACGTGCTCAAAGAAGGCAACATCCACCGGGCGCTGGTGGGGGAGCCCATCGGCACCGTTGTGAGCGCTAAGGGGGACGTGTGATCCAGGACGATGTCCTCTCCGAGACGAGAGAGAAGATGGCCAAGGCCGTCGTTCACCTCCAGGGCGAGTTCGGTGGGATCCGCACCGGCCGGGCCACTCCCGTTCTGGTGGAGAAGCTCCGAGTCGACTACTACGGCTCCGAAGTCCCGCTCCAGCAGCTGGCCGGCTTCTCCGTCCCCGAACCCCGCCTGCTCGTCATCTCCCCCTATGACAAGAGCGCCATCAAGGCGATCGAGAAGGCCATCCAGGCCTCCGATCTCGGCATCACCCCGGGCAACGACGGCCAGGTGATCCGCCTGGCCTTCCCGCCCCTCACCGAGGAACGCCGGCGTGACCTCGTGAAGGTGGTCAAGCACCGGGCCGAGGAAGCGCGGGTGGCGGTCCGCAACGTCCGCCGGACGGCCCGCCACGACCTCGAGGCGTTCGAGAAGGAAGGCGAGCTGTCCGAGGACGACCTCGACCGGGCCGAGAAGGAGCTCGAGAAGCTCACCCACGAATACATCGCCGAGATCGACACCATGCTCGCCCACAAGGAGCAGGAGCTGCTCGAGATCTAGGTGGCTGCGGCCCTAGCTCTCGCCGCCGCCGAGCTCGCCGAAGATCTCGGTGAGGAACGACTTCTTCTTCTTGGGCTTGTGACCGCTGCCCTCATGGCGAGACCGATCGTCCCGGTATTCGTCTCGCTCGCGGTCGCGCTCGCGGTCCCGCTCGCGGCCGTCCCGGGGTCCGTCCCGGCGGCCGTCCGCTTCGACCCGTTCGGCCTTCTCGAGGATCTTGTCGAGCTCCCCCCGATCGAGCCACACACCCCGGCAGTCCGGGCAGTAGTCGATCTCCACACCCTGTCGCTCGCTCATGACCAGCTTGGTTCCGTCCACAGGACAATCCATGGTGCGGAATGTACCCAGTTGGCGGCCCGGATACCGCGCGCCCCCGGCGGGAGGGTCCACCGAGACGGAGGACCCCGGAGTTACGCTTCGACCCACCGCAACGAAGGGCCCGAGGGGGGTGGCTGTGGTGGACCGCCACGACGACGAGCTGGCTGAGCGGCGCATGAGCGCCTCTCGGCCCCAGCCCGACCCCGGAAGGCCGGGGATGCCTCCTGATGCCGCCGGACCGTTGGGTGCCGCGCTGCCCCTCGAGTGGGAAGCCGTCGCCGGCGAACCCGACGAGGACGACTCCGAATCGGAGACGGCGCCTACCATCGACCTCACCGAACGGGCCTCCCGGGACGATCTGGCGGCCTGGTCCGACGTGCTGCGCCGCCGCCCGCCGGAGGCGGCCCGGATCACGCGGCATCCCTCGGCCGCCGGGGAGCACCTCGCCGCCCGGCGCCGCCCCGACGACGACAACGACTTCGCCCGCGTCCTGCTGGAGCGCCGCCGCGGCCGCAGCGGGAGGAGCCGTGAAGGAGGGGAGGACCGGGAAGATGATGGAGCCGGCGAACAGCCGGCGGCCGGTGTGAGCCGGCTGCGAGCCGTGGGTCCCGAGCCCGAAGGACCGGGTCCGAGCGGCGGCTTCGGGACCGAGCTGCTCACCCGGATCGTGACCGGCGTGGTGGTGGCCGGCGCCTGCCTGCTCACCTTCAACGCCGGAACCGGACCCACGGCCTGGCTGGTGGCGCTCATCGTGGGCCTCGGCGTCCTCGAGCTGTGCACCGCGCTGCGGGCCGACGGACAGCGACCGGCCGTGGTCATCGCGCTGGTGGGTTCCGTCGCCCTGGTCCTGGCCGCCTACGAGAGTGGCCAGTCCGCCTATCCGCTGGTGATGGCCCTCGTGGTGATGGGGAGCCTGCTGTGGTACCTGGCCCAGGTGGTCCGGGGCCGGCCGGCGCTCGGGGTCGCCACGACGCTCCTGCCCTTTGCCTACGTGGGTGGGCTGGGCGCCTTCGCCTCGTTGATCCTCGGGTTCGACAACGGGATCGGCATGCTGGTCGGCCTGGCCATCTGCACGGTGGCCTACGACGTGTGCGGCTATGCCGCCGGGCGGCAGTTCGGACGCCGTCCGCTCACCCGGGTGTCCCCCAACAAGACCATCGAAGGGCTCGTGGCCGGCATGGTCGGCTCGCTCGTCCTCTCCGTCGCCGTGGTCGGGATGATCACCCCGTGGGACCGGTTCAGTGCGCTCGCCCTGGGCGCGGTGGTGGCCGTGCTCGCCCCGCTGGGCGACCTGTGCGAGTCGATGTTGAAGCGGGATCTGGGTGTGAAGGACCTCGGTGGGCTGCTCCCCGGCCACGGGGGCATCCTCGACCGCTTCGACGCAATCCTCTTCTGCCTCCCGGCGGTCTACTTCCTGGTCCGTCTGCTCGAGCTCAACTGACGGCCGCTCGCGCCGTTCGGCGGGCAGTCCTTCCGAGCGACCACGCTCAGTGGACAACGACGGATCCCGGGCCACTGTCAGTCGCCGGCGGCGGTCGAGGCGTCATGTTTGTGCCGATCGTCCGTTTCCTCCTGTGCGATCCCAGCCCGTCTCCAGGAGGAGATTTCGTTGCGTACTCCCCGCCGTGTGACGCTCGCTTTCGCCTTCGGCGCCATCGCGATCGGTTCGGCTCCGGCCGAAGCCCAAGCGCCCGTTCACCCGATTCTGGCCACGGGGCGGGTCATCGATTCGAGCGGCGCCCCGGTGGCGGGGCCGGTGGAGGTGGGGGCGTGGCCGACGGGCCTCCCGCTCGCCGTCGGCGACGTCGTGGAGCCGGCGGCGGTCGCCAGCGCCTCGGCCGGCGCAGACGGGCGGTTCACGCTGCGGGCGTCGGACAGCCCGGAGTTGCGGCGGCTGGCCGAGGTGAACAACGGCTACGTGAATTTCGTGATGTCCACACCGGACGGGGGAGAGTGGCATTTTTCCCGCTACCTGAACGCCCGGGCGGCGTCGCCCCATGGTCGGTTCGGGGCGGAACCGGTTCGCTGGAGCGAGCGTCCGGACGAGCCCGCCGAGCCGCTCGAGGTGCGGGTGCCGGCGGGCGGTGATCGGCGGGCGATGGCCGCTGACGGCTCCCCCTTCGTCGGGTGGTGCCGCAACTACGAGGTCATCAAGACCGAGCGGGCCTCGACCAAGGTGGGAGAGATCAACGCTGAAAGCGACACGGTGCTCAACGAGTTCGTTTACGGCGAGGGCAATACCGCCGACAGCGAGATCTCGGTCGCCATGCGGGGCAACGGCCCCTGGCAGCTGGTGGGGTCACACCACATAGGCACGAGCAGGGTCGCAAAGGTCGGCCACCGGGGCGGGGCTCACCAGAGCATCTGGTTCTCGTCCGGATTCGACTACCACCTCATGCGCGACAGGTGCAACCGGGAGCAGGTCATCGTCCACCAGTGGCGGGGCGGCATCGAGCAGCACCGCCAGATCAACCAGGGCTGCACCATCGAGCCCTACCGC
>JBOGFO010000658.1:0-5443 GCA_050743445.1 Acidimicrobiia bacterium | reverse complement strand
CCGGCCGCCACCAGCGCCAGCCAGGCGCTGTGCCACCGGTCCCGGGCCAGGAGGAACACGGGGACGGCCCCGAGCGCCAGCGAGGCCACCTGGAGCAGGTTCAGGAAATGGGGACCGGCCCCCAGCCAGTAGAACGGCGCCAGGAGGAACAGGCCGAAGTTGGCGTGGTGCCCGAGCAGCTCGAGGCCCCGCACCGTGATGAACAGGTCACCGCCCCGGGAGATCAGCCAGATGGCCTGGTCGAAGATGGCGATGTCGAAGGACTGCGAGCCGAAGCGGTCGTGGCGCAGGTAGGCGAGCCGCCCGAACACCGCCGCCCAGACGCCCACCATGCCGAGGAGCGCCCACCACTCCGGAGCGCCAGCCCCGCCCGGCACCGGTCGGGCGCGGCCAGGCCGGGATGTGAGCGCCATGCGCCCGGGATGGTAGCGCCGTGCTCGCCGGCTGAGCAGCGGGCGGAAGGCTCGGGTGGTCAACCGGAACTGCTCCGGTGGATCACCCAGACCTCTCGAAATCCGGTGGCGGGCGCACCGCCCGTTGCCGATACTGACGGCCCGTGAAGCGATCAGGGAACGGTGATCAGGCGGCCGCCGCCCAGGCCGAGAAACAGCACGGCGCCATCAACTGCAAGCAGGCTCGCGAAGCGGGCTTGACCGCCGAGCAGGTGGAGTGGCGGCGGCACACGGGCCGGTGGCGGAGGACCGCCTCACGTCAGGTGTATACCATCGCGGGGTTTCGTGAGACGAAGCAGCAGCGGGCCATGGTGGCGGTGCTCGCCGGTCCTCCGGGAACGGTGGCCTCCCACCTGACCGTCGCCGCCCTCCTGGACATGGTCCCGGCGCCGGAGATCCCCCACGTGACCGTGCCTCCCGCCGCCAACGGCCGCTACGCCGGGGCGGTCGTCCATCGCAGCCGGCTCGAACCGGTCGACACCTGCCGGATCTCCGGGATCCCGTGCACGGCGCCGGCGCGGATGCTGGTCGACTGCGCGGCGATGGTGAGTCACGAGGTGCTGTGCGAGCTCGTCGACCAGACGCTGTTCCGCTTCGCCGACGCCCGCTGGGTGAGGGAGGCCATGCGGCGGGCCAGCCGGGCACCGGGCCGCAAGGGCGAGAGGAGCCTTGACGATGCCCTGTCGGTGTGGACCCCCGGTCCGAAGCCGGGGAGCCCGGCCGAGATGCGCCTCGTCCGCCACCTCCGCCGCCTCGGCTTCCCGGCTCCCGAGCGGCAGTGGAAGGCCCGCGATCCGAAGGGTCGGGTGGTGGCCAAGATCGATGTCGCCTGGCCCCTCTGGAAGGTCGGCCTGGAGTACGACGGCGAGGCGTTCCACGGACCCCGCCGCTGGACGGCTGACGACGACCGGCAGGACCTCCTCGAAGTGCTCGGGTGGCAGATCGGCCGGGTGACCAAGCACGATCTCGGTCCGGGCTCAATGCTGGAGACCTGGCTTACTCCCCGGGTGCCCCGGTACTCCGCTGCTTGACCCACAGGTCCGGGTGGTCCACCGGAACAGACACGGCTGACCACCCAAGCCTTGCGTCGATCGGGGACCCAGAGCCCGAGGTCGGGATTGAACCGACGGCCTGTGCTTTACGAGAGCACTGCTCTACCACTGAGCTACTCGGGCGTGGCTGAGAGAGTAGCGGCCGGCGGTAGCCGGAGAAGGAGGTGCTCGAGCAGCAAGGTGTCGTTGACGGCGGTGCGGGCGACGACAACCGCGAGGGTGTCGCGACAGGCATCGATGGCCTCCAGCGCCGCCTCGGCGGGGAGGGCGGGCTGCACCAGCGCATCCCGGTAGTACGTCTCCAGGGCGGTCACCAGCTCGGCCATGACGTCGCTGCGGGCGCGGCGCAGCGCCCGCTGCTGGCGCTGTTCGAGATCCTTGCGCAGGCGCCGGGCCAGCCGGTCGGGGTAGGCGGTCTCGGCCAGGTCGGCTTCGAGCGCCTTCTGGTCGGCCTTGTGCTGCGCTTCCATGGCGGCCAGGGCGGCGCCGGCGGCCTCCTCCAGGCGGCCCGTGCCCAACGCCACCGCCGCTCCCGTCCCGTCCACGGCCGCCGCCACCTCCAGGGCCACGGCCCGCAGCGGGGCCCACACCCCGGCCAGGGCCCGGGCCCGGTCGAGGCGGCCGGACGAGCGGCGGGCCACTTCGGCGGCCAGGTCGGCCGCGATCCCTTCGGAGAGCAGGGTGTCGCGCACGGTCGCCTCCGAGAGGGCGGCGAAGTCGATCGGCTGGGCCCGGGACCGGACCGTGGGCAACAGGTCGTCGGGACTGTCGGTGAGGAGCACCAGGTGGGTGCGGTCGCCCGGTTCCTCCAGGGTCTTGAGCACCTTGTTGGCCGCGGTCTCGTTCATCCGGTCGGCCTCGGCGATGACGATCACCTTCCGGGCCGCCTCGAAGGGGCTGGTGAAGGCCTCCCGGACCACGTCCTCGATCTGGTCGACCACGATGAACGTGCCCGCCGGTTCGATCTCGACGACGTCGGGGTGGGTGCCCCGGAGCACCCGGCGGCAGGTGGAGCAGACCCCGCAGCCGGCGGCGGTCTCGGGCGGCGCCCCCGGTCCGGCGTGGGGACACACCAGGGCGGCGGCGAAGCACCGGGCGGCTTCGGCCACACCCGATCCCGCCGGGCCGGCCAGCAGGTAGGCGTGGACGGGGCGGGTGGCGGCGCGCCGGAGCATCGTCACCGCCTGGTCCTGGCCCACCACCCGGTCCCACATCATGAGACCGCCCGGACCTCCGCCCACACCGCTTCGCCCACCTCCTCGACGGAACCGGTCCCGTCGACCACCACCCAACCGTAACGGGGGGCGAGATCGAGGTAGGCCTGGCGGACAGCCCGGCGGAAGGTGGCGTCCTCCCGTTCCATGCGGTCCTGGGGTCCGGCCCGGCGGGACGCCCCCACGTCGGCGGGCACGTCGAGCACGATGACGAGGTCGGGCGCCAGGCCGCCGGTGGCCCAGGCCGAGAGCCGCTCGATCTCGTCCACGCCCAGGCCCCGGGCCACGCCCTGGTAGGCCAGCGACGAGGGGATGTACCGGTCGCTCACCACCACCGCGCCCCGCTCGAGAGCCGGGCGCAGGACCTGGGCGGCGTGCTCGGCCCGGTCGGCGGCGATGAGCAGCGCCTCCGTCCGGGCGTCGATCGGCCCTTCGCCCAGCACCACCGCCCGGATGGCCGCCCCCGCCGCCGTCGCCCCGGGCTCCCGGGTGGTCACGACCTCCCGGCCGCCGTCCCGGAAGCGCTCCGCCAGGCGCTGCACCTGGGTGCTCTTGCCGCCACCGTCGGGGCCTTCCAGGACGACGAAGGGGCTCAACGTGCCTCGTGTGACCGGGCCCGCATCATCTCCCGGCTGACGGCCAGGGCCACCAGCACCGTGACCGCGCCACCCAGCCACAGGGTGAGGCGCACCCCGGGTACCGCGATCCGGACACCGAGGTGGATGACCCGGTCGTCGAAGAGGGCCCCCGAGAGGGAGTCGAGCGCTCCGGACAGCCACGGCGAGGCGGCCAGGGACAGCAGCAGGCAGAACCGGATGATGGTGTAGAGCGTGGCGAAGGTGCGTCCTCGCAGCTCGTCGCTGACCCGCTCCTGGATGATGGTGAAGCCCGAGACGTAGGCCACCCCCGCCCCCATCCCGAAGAACCCGGTGAGGAACACGGCCGGGGTGAGCGAGGATACCGACGAGACCAGGATGAGCCCCGTGCCGGTGGCCAGGACGGCGGCGACGAACACGGGCTCGGACGGGAGGCGCCGGGCCACCGCGGAGAGGGACAGCACCCCGATGGCAGCGCCGAAGCCGAGACCGGTCATGAGGAGGCCGAAGCTGGAGGGGTCGGCGCCCAGCACCTGGCTGGCGTAGATGGGGCCGAGCGGAACCACGGCGCCACAGCCCATGAGCCCGACGCCCATGGCCACGATGACCGAGCGCACCACCCCGTGGGTGCCGACGAAGTGGACCCCTTCCACGAGGTCGCGCCACGTGCGGCCCCAGTCCACCCGCTCGCCCGGCTCGCGCTCCTTGCCCGGCAGCCGCAGGCTCATGATGAGCAGGGCGGAGGCCAGGAAGGTGCCGCTGTCGACCCACAGGGCCAGGAACTCGCGGTCCACCCTCAGGCCGGCCAGGGCATCGAAGCGGCCCAGGAACGTGGCCAGCCCGGCCATGGAGGCGAAGGCCAATGAGCCGATCGGGAACGTGCCGTAGGCCGCGGCCAGGGACAGGGAGTTGGCGGTGGCCAGCTTGTCCGGGGGCACCAGGTTGGGGACGGAGGCGTCCTTGGCCGGCGACCACAGCAGGGTGAGGATCTCGAGCAGGAACGAGGCGAGAAAGAGGCCGGCCAGGGTGTCCACGAACGGCAGCGTGGCCACGATGGCGCTGCGCCCGAGGTCGCAGACGACCATGGTGCGCCGGCGGTCCCAGCGGTCGACGAGCACGCCGCCCACGGGGGCGAGGAAGAACCCGGGCAGCATCCGGGCGGCCATGACCAGGCCGATGGCGGCCTCGTTGCCGCCCGAGACCCGGGCAGCCAGGGCGATGATGGCCACCAGGCCGATCCAGTCCCCCAGGCTGGAGACGACCTGGGCCATCCAGAGCCGCATGTAGGCGGTCGAACCGAAGACGCGCCGGGGCCATGGCGGCAGTTTGCGCGTGTCGGCCGCGGAAGGAACGAAGGGCGCCGGGTCGTGGCTGCTGCTCAAGGCCTGACCAGCCTATGTGAGCGCCAGGTCCGGACTACTTCTTCTTGGCGCCCGTGCTCTTCCGGGCTCCACCCCGCTTGGGCTTGGCCGGGCCCGCCTCGGCCCGGGCCCGGAGCAGCGCCACCGCCTCCTCGGCCGTGAAGGCCTCCGGGTCCGCCCCCTTGGGCAGCGAGGCGTTGGTGGTGCCGTCGGTGACGTAGGGGCCGTAGCGTCCGGCCAGGAGCTTGATCGTCCCCCCGGTGTCGGGATGGGCTCCGAGCTCGGCCAGCGGCTCGGGCGCGGCCCGGCCCCGACCCCGCTTGGGCTGGGCGAAGATGGCCAGCGCCTCCTCCCGCGTCACGGTGAGGAGCTGCTCCTCGGAGCTCAGGCTACGGGTGTCCTCACCCTTCTTCAGGTAGGGCCCGAAGCGCCCCGGGCTGGCGATGATCTCGGTGCCCTCCTCGTCGGCGCCCACGACCCGGGGCAGGCTGAGCAGCAGGAGCGCCTCCTCGAAGGTGACGGTGCCGGGATCCATCGTCTTGAACAGCGACGCCCGCTTGGGCTTCTTCTTCGACCCCTCCTCGGGCTCACCCAGCTGCACGTAGGGGCCGTAACGACCGTCCCGCACCGAGACGGGCAGGTCGGTCTCGGGATCCTGACCGAGGACGCGGCCCTCCTCGAGGCCCCGCTCGAGCAGCGCCGAGGCCATCTCGATGGTGAGCTCGTCGGGGGCCACCCCTTCGGGCGACGGTGCGGTCGCCTCCCCCC
>JBOGFO010000657.1:0-4551 GCA_050743445.1 Acidimicrobiia bacterium | reverse complement strand
CGGTCACCGGACTGACTGTGGCCGATCTGGAGGCCATGCCCGACGACGGGCGTCGCTACGAGCTCATCGGAGGCGCCATCGTGATGACCCCTGCCCCCGGGGTGGACCATCAGCGGGTCTCCCGTCGTCTCCAGCGCCTCTTGGAAGACGCCTGGGCGGAGATGGAGATCTTCGACGCCCCCATCGATCTCGATCTTCCCGAAGAGCAACGGGTCCAGCCCGATCTCGTGGCCGTCGAGCGCGGCCGGACCGGCCGGCGCCTGAGCCTGCCGGTCGTCCTGGTCGTGGAGATCGTCTCGCCCGGATCGCAGACCAACGACCGGGTCACCAAACGGGCCACCTACGCTGCCGCCGGTATCCCGGCCTACTGGATCGTCGACCACGATGGCGGCACGATCACCTGCCTCGTGCTCGAGGGAGCTGACTACCGGGTCGTGGCTGAAGGCGCCACCGTGACAGTGGACGACCCTGTCCCGCTCCGGATCGACCTCCCGGCCCTGCTGGAGCCCTAGCCCCAGGCAATGCACGTCGAGGACGTCGCCGACTTCCTGGCGGCCTGCCCGCCGCCGGTTCAAACCAACGACGTCGAGGCGTGGCGCCAGCGGGCGCAGGCAGAACTCGGCCGTGGCGCTCTGCCATGCCTCGTCGTGCTCCTCGAGATCGGGTCGCCGGCCGAACAGGACGCCGCCATAGCAACCGCCCGGGCCCTTGGCGCCGAAGTGTGGGCGGTCGGGGTCGAGCCGGAACTGGAGTGGCAGGTCACGCTCCCCGGCGAGGCCCCACGCATGATCCGCCCCCATCGTCACGCCCGCCCCCGCCAGCTCTGAACGCGCCCCCCTGACGCTCGGGGGCCCCGGTTGGGAATCGCGATTTCCGGGCGGCTGGCCGGCGGCTGGCGAGCGCTCATCGCCGGCAGGTCGGTTCTTCTGGGCCGGACTGGCGCCGCGAAATCGCACCGTATCGCCGGGACCGGCGCTGTTCGGCACGGCACCGTCGGGGAAACGAGCGCTGTGGACCTCATGTGGACCTGGAGCGCCCGATAATGCCGTGACCAGCACCTTTAGCTGCTGGGTCAAGAAGTACAAGTTCTGCCACGGGCGCTAGGGCCAGCGACGGGGGACCCTCTCAGGTTGGCGGGCCCGCTACCGCGGCGAGCGCGGTGCAGGCGGCCAAGTGGTCGAAGTCGGCGTCGGCGTGGAGGAGCTGCGCCTCCTCACGGACGCACACCGAGGCGATCAGGCAGTCCAGCGTGCGACGGATGGTGTATCCGGCCGCTCGGGCCTGCCGGTAGAGGGCCGCGGCCCGGCGGAAGTCATCGAGGTCTTCCAGGCGGAGCACGTCGAAGGCGGACAGGCGGCGCTCGACCCGGCGCACGTCCCGGTCGCTCCGCAGGCCCTGGAGGATCTCCGTGAGGACGACGTCCGTGAGGCACACCGCTTCGTCGGCGTCGACCAGGTCGACGAGGTAGTCCACCTGCCAGGTCGGGGCGTCGCGGAAGAAGTCGATCCACACGGTGGTATCGACCACGATCATCGACTGGCGCGGCTCCGCTCGAGGTCGCCCTTCCAGGTCACCTTGCCGCGCAGTTCGAGGACCGCCCGCCGTTGTCGGCGGCGGATGAGCTCTCGCAGGGCGAACTCGACAGTGGCCTTCTTGGTGCGCGTGCCCGCCAGTTCCTGGGCCTGGGCGAGCAGCTCATCGTCGATCTCGATGTTCGTCCGCATCAGAGACACCATACACAAAATGATGAGGAAAATGTGTAAGAGGGCAGCGGCCAGGAACGTTAGGCCGAGACACCCCCGCCGGCGATCCGGACGGCGAGTCGTGCCTGGCCGGGCCCGGACAGCTCCTCGACCACGCCCCGGCGCCCGGCGATGGTCATCAGCAATGCTTCTGCGGGGCCCCGGACCTCCGGCCCTCTTCCGGTCGACCAGTCCAGGTCGGTGGCCACGAGACGCAGGCCGCGGACCCGCCAGAACCCCCGGATGACCGGGGCGGCCAACGCGCCTCGGAGGACCGGTCGCAGCCGCTCGGCCGGAATGGGTCGGGGCATGCCGAGCGGGCGTCGGATGTCCTGGTGGTGGATGACGCCGTCGACCAGTGCCACCCCGCCGCCGAACGCCGCCGGCAGACCCCGTGGTTCCAGGTGGCGCTTCAGGACATCCAGCAGGTCGTCCGGGCCGAGCGTGTTGTATCCGGCCAGGGCGACGGCGTTGACCCGGTCCGGCAGGAACCGGCCTTGGGCGAAGCGGCCGGCCAGGCCGGCGAGGCTCAGCTCGTCGTAGCTGATCATGTGGGCCACCACGTCGCGGACCCGCCACCCGGTGCACAGCGTCGGCGCGTCCCATTGTTCCGCGGTCAGGGTGGCGAGGAAGGCCGTCAGGTCCGACCGCTCGTCCCGGGCCAACGCCTTCAGGCTCACGGCGCCAGGATCGCGCACCGGACCCTAGGTTGTGGTCGTGAACCCGGAGCACGACCGGTTTCTGGCCTCGGACGAGTGGCGGCTCATGCTCGAGCAGGTCGTCCTGCCGTTCACGCTGGACGAGCTCGGCTACGAGGATCTCGGCGCCGACGTGCTCGAGGTCGGGCCGGGGCCGGGGCTCACCACCGATCTGGTCCGGGTCCGGGTTCCCGCGCTCACGGCCATCGAGCTCGAGGAGTACCTGGCGTCGCCCCTGCAGGCGCGGCTGGCGGGAACCAACGTCGAGGTGATCCAGGCCGACGCCACGGCGATGCCCTTCGAGGACGAACGCTTCACCGCCGCGGTGTCCTTCACGATGCTCCACCACGTTCCCACCGCCGACGGTCAGGACCAGGTGCTGCGCGAGGTGCGGCGGGTGTTGCGCCCGGGCGGGCTCTTCGTCGCCTCCGACAGCCTGGCCAGCGAGGCCCTGGCCGACTTCCACGCCGGCGATGTCTACAACCCCATCGATCCCGACGGGCTGGCCGGCCGGCTGGTCGCCGCCGGGTTCACCGACGTGGACGTCCGGACCAACCCCATGGGTTGGGCCTGCCACGCCCGCCGGCCGAACTGACCAGGAGAGGGTGACGATCTCTCGGTGCTCGTCTTTCGCGGCCAGCGATGACAGAATCGCAAATGTGAGTGCGAACCAGCCTTTGCCTTCGATCGATCTTGAGGCCGTGAGGGCCCGGGCCTATCAGAAGGCGTTGGATCAGGCTCGCGCCGTCCCGGATGGGTTCTTGAGCGCTGCCGATGCCATTCGCGCTACAGGCCTGAGAATCCCCTATGCCGCGGTCTCTGCAGGGCGGATCCGTACGACGCGTTCCGCCGACGGCCTCCGCGCCTACCGACGTGACGACGTCGAGGCTATGGTCGCCGACGCCTCGAACGAGTGAGTGTTGGTACGAGGATTATTCGTTGAGCCCGATCGCCATTCCGCCGGGCGCCCTTGAGGGCATCATTCTCGACCTCATCAGCGTGGCCGAATCGCTTCGCGAGAAGGGCGGAGGTGAATGCCGCGGTCCTGGACATGGTGGTCAACCAGCTTGAGGGGTTCCTCCCCGATTGATCTCGCCGGGACTTGAGGTGCACGCCTGGAGCGGAGAGTAGTTCTGCCAAGGCTGCTGAGTCAGTCGAACAGTGCCAGCAGCCCGAAGATGATGGCGGCGAGGATGGCGCCCGCCAGCACGATGGCGGCGACGACGAGGACGATGACGACCAGGACGTGGAGCGCGGTCATCACCGGGTTCGTGTCGTCGATGGGCAGTCCCTCGGCCAGGCGGCGCCTGTGGTCGTACCAGGACCAGATCCCCATGTAGAGGGGAAGGCCGAGCACGAAGGCGACGATGAAGCTGACCGCCGTGCCGCCCTGGTAGCCGGGGATTTCCTGGTTGAAGATCCGCTCGCTGCCGGTGAGCGGCCCCCGGCCGGTGAATCCCACATAGAAGACCGACATGGTGATGGCGGCTCCCGCGCCCAGGAGCCAGCCGGCGATCCCGTCCCACACGCGCCGGCTCAGAGCCCAGCCGGCGGTCGTGGCCAGCAACGTGGTGGCGGTCAGGGAGAGGACCGGTTGTTGATGCCGGGCGAGCCTATGACGCCACCGACGGCGACTGAGACCGGTAGCCTCCCGCCGTGCAGGATTTCGCTGACGACCTGGGTGATCTGCGCCGCCGGCTCGACGACGCCAAGGGCTACCTGCGCATCGAGGTTGCCCGCACGCGCCTGGCCGAGCTGGAGAAGGAGGCCTCCGATCCGGCGTTGTGGGATGACCCCGAGGCCGCCCGCCGGGTCACGACCGAGCTGGCCCGGGTGAAGGACGACGTCGACGGGGTCGACGCCATGGAGCGGCGCCTCTCCGACCTGGAGACCCTCGACGAGCTGGCCCGGGAGGAGAGCGACGAGTCCCTGGCCGGGGAGATCAACGCCGGGCTGACAGGGCTCACCCGCGACCTGTCGGAGCTCGAGCTCCAGGCCCTCTTCACGGGGGAGCACGACGAGCGTGACGCGATCTGCGAGGTCCACTCCGGAGCGGGTGGGACGGACGCCGCCGACTGGGCCGAGATGCTGCTCCGGATGTACCAGCGCTG
>JBOGFO010000656.1:0-2829 GCA_050743445.1 Acidimicrobiia bacterium | reverse complement strand
CCTTCGACCTGCGGGAGGCCCGCAGCGCCGGGCCGGTGCCGGGCACGTTCGAGCGCAACCAGCCTTCCTTCGCCAACGCCGCCATCGGCCAGGGGGACGTGGCTGTCACCCCGCTGCAGATGGCCATGGTGGCGGGGGCCATCGCCAACGGTGGCGTGATGATGGCGCCCCAGGTCGTCCTCGAGGTCCGGGACACGGACGGGCGCGTCGTGCGCCGGACGGCGACCGACGAGTGGAAGCGGGCCACCTCGCCCCAGACGGCGGCCACCGTGGGACGGATGATGGTCGAGGTGGTCCGGGCCGGGACGGGCCGGGCGGCGGCCGTCCCCGGGGTGACCGTGGCCGGCAAGACGGGTACGGCCCAGGCGCCGGGGGGCCCGCCCCACGCCTGGTTCATCGGCTTTGCGCCGGCCGAATCCCCCCGGCTGGCGGTGGCCGTCATCGTGGAGCGGGGTGGCGATCTGGGCGACGAGGCCACCGGGGGCCGGGTGGCCGCCCCGGTCGCCGGCCAGGTGCTGGCCAAGATGCTCGCGTCCCTTCCCCCGGAAGGCGACCCTGGGGTCGGGGAGACCCCGGGGGAAAGGTAGCCTCGGAACAATGCCGGAACGGGTCTACACAGACCGCTACGAGATCGTGCGCCACATCGCCCAGGGCGGGATGGCCGAGGTCTACCTCGCCCACGACCAGCTCCTGGACCGCAAGGTGGCCCTCAAGGTCCTCTTCCCGGAGTACGCCCGGGACCCGGCTTTCGTCCAGCGCTTCCGCCGGGAGGCGCAGGCGGCCGCCAACCTGAACCACCCCAACATCGTGGCCGTGTTCGACTGGGGCGAGGACAACGGGACCTACTTCATCGTCATGGAGTACGTGGAGGGGCGCTCGCTGCGTGACGCCATCCACACCGAGGGTCCTCTGTACGCCAACCTGGCCGCCGACCTCACCTCCGACATCGCCGGGGCGCTCGGGTTCGCCCACCGCAACGGCGTCGTCCACCGCGACGTCAAGCCGGGCAACATCCTCCTCACCCCGCAGGGCCAGGTGAAGGTGACCGACTTCGGCATCGCCCGGGCCGCCGGCGCCTCCGAGGGGCTGACCCAGACGGGGTCGGTCATGGGCACCGCCACCTACTTCTCCCCCGAGCAGGCCCAGGGCCTGCCCGTCGACGCCCGCTCCGACGTCTACTCGCTCGGGGTGGTCCTCTACGAGATGGTCTGCGCCGTCCCGCCCTTCTCCGGGGACAGCCCCATCGCCGTGGCCTACAAGCACGTCCGGGAGGAACCGCCCCGGCCGACGGTGGTGAACCCCGACGTGCCCCGGGAGCTGGAGGAGATCATCCTCACCGCCCTGGCCAAGACCCCCGAGGAGCGCTACCCGTCGGCGGACGACCTCCGGGCCGACCTGGCCCGCTTCCGCCGGGGTGAGCAGCCCAACGTCGTGCCCTCGCAGGTGGTGGCGGCGGTGCCGGTCTCGGGCACCGAGCTCACCACCGTCGGCCCGGCGGCGGCGGTGGACCGCACCCGCATGGAGACGATCGTCCGGCCGCCCCCGCCGAAGAAGCGCTCCGCCTGGCCCTTCGTGCTCGCCCTGGTGGCGCTGCTCGGGGTGCTGGCCGGCCTCGGCTACCTGCTGGCCGACCAGCTCCAGGGCGACGGCGGCGGAGGCGACATCACGGTCCAGGACTACGTCGGGCTCACCCTGAGCGAGGCGAACCTCCTCATCGAACGGGCCGGCCTGGAGGCGGCGCCGACCTTCGAGATCAACGACAACGTCCCCGAGAACGAGGTCTTCAAACAGGAGCCGCCCGAGGGCAGCACGCTGGAAGCCGGCGACGAGGTCAAGCTCACCGTGAGCGAGGGCCGGGGCAAGTTCCCCGTGCCCGACGTCGCCGGCAAGTCGGTCGCCGATGCCGAGTCGGTCCTCCAGGACGCCGGCTTCGACGTCGACGTCCGCCAGGAGGTCAGCGAGACGGTCGAGAAGGGCAAGGTGATCCGGACCGATCCGGCCGCCAACACGCAGGTCGAGCGGGGCTCGGAAGTCACCGTGTTCGAGTCGACCGGCGTGGAGCTGGTGGCCGTGCCCGACGTCGCCAACCAGGACGCGGTCAGCGCCGCCAACCAGCTGGGCTCCGCCGGGTTCAAGACGGAGCGGGTGACCGAGCCCTCCGACAGCGTGGAGGCCGGCACCGTCATCCGCACCGACCCGGCGGCCGGTACCGATGCCCCCAAGGGCTCGACGGTGCGGCTCGTGGTCTCCTCCGGCGCCGAGGAGGTCCGGGTGCCGAGCGTCGTGGGGCTGACCCAGGCCGAGGCCACCGCCAACCTGGAGGACGCCGGCTTCGTGGTCGCGGTCCAGGAGGTGACCACCCTCGACCCGACCAAGGCCGGGCGGGTCATCTCCCAGAGCCCGCAGTCCGGCACACGGGCGGCCCGGGGGTCGACGGTCACGATCACGGTCGGCCGGTTGGGTTCGGGGGGCACGACCACCACCAGCGGTTCACCCACCACGACAACCACGGGACTCTTCGACTGACGGCCGGGCTCGCCTCCTGGTACGCGGCGAGTGGCCGCCACCAGTTGCCGTGGCGGGCCACCCGGGACCGGTGGGGCGTGCTGGTGTCGGAGGTGATGCTGGCCCAGACCCAGGTGGGCCGGGTGGTCGGAGTCTGGGAGCCGTTCATGGCCCGCTTCCCCACCCCGGAGGTCATGGCCGGCGTCCCGGCCGGCGATGTCATCGCCGCCTGGGGCAACCTCGGCTATCCCCGCCGGGCCCGCCGGCTGTGGGAGGCGGCGGTGGCCGTGGCCGCGTCCGGCTGGCCCGACGACCTGTCCGCCC
>JBOGFO010000655.1:0-6640 GCA_050743445.1 Acidimicrobiia bacterium | reverse complement strand
GCGGGTTCCCGATCACGTTGGTCAGGTAGTAGTCCATGAGGCGCTCGGCCTGGGTGAACCCGTGGGGGTGGACCAGGACGAGGACGTCGAGCTCGGCCACGGCGGTGAAGAAGGGCCGGAAGCGCCGGTCGTCGAGGTCGAGCCCGTTGACGTTGGTGCAGATCTCGACCCCCCGCAGCCCCAGCTTCGTGACGGCGTGGTCGAGCTCGGCCACGGCGGCGTCGACGTCCTGGAGGGGGACGGTGGCCAGCCCCGCGAACCGGTCGGGATGCCCCGACACCAGTTCGGCGAGGTGCTCGTTCTGCATGCGGGCCAGCTTCCGGCCCAGCGCCGGGTCGGCCCAGTAGTAGTACTGCGGCGGGGCGACGGAGAGGACCTGGAGGTCGACGCCCATCCGCTCCATGTCCTCGATCCGCCGGGCCGGATCGGTCAGCTTGGGGACCAGGGCGGCGAAGTGGGCGGCGTTGTAGGCCCTGGTCTCCTCCCCGGCATAGAAGGTGAACGGATCGGCGAGCGGCGACGCCAGGCCCTCGACCAGCTGCTGGCAGGCCGGGGTGGCGATGTGGTTGTGGAGGTCGATGACCCGGGGTGCGGGCATGGGCGGCGGCCGTCCGCTCAGGGGACGGTGAGCACCCCTTCGATGAGGAAGGCGAACTGCACCTGGAGGAGGGCCTGGGGGTCGTGGCAGTCGATGCCGAGCAGCTCCTCGATCCGCCGGAGGCGGTAGCTGATGGTGTTGGGATGGACGATCAGCGCGTCGGCCGTGGCCGTGGCGCTGAAGCCGGAGCGCAGGAACACCCGCAGGGTCTCGACCAGCATCGTGTCCCGCCGGCCGTCGTACTCGTGGAGCGGCCCGAGCACGCTGTGCATGAATTCGATGAGCTCCTCCGGCCGCTTGACCTGGAGCAGGAGGCGGTAGACCCCGAGGTCGCCCAGGGCCACCACCCGGTCGCGGTCCCCGGCCCGCTGGACGAGGTCGAGGGCCCCGGCGGCCAGCCGGTAGGCCTCGGCGTATTCGGTGATCCCGTGACACGGCGGGCCCAGCCCGACCGACACCGAGCCGACGTAGGCCTGGATCTGGCGGCGGAGCATCTCGGCCACCTCGGCGGCCTCCGGCCGCCCGTCACCATGCGGCCAGAGCACGATGATGTCGTCTCCCCGGGCCGCCACCAGGGCCGAGCCTTCGATGCCGGAACCGTTCACGACCCGCTGGGCCTGGGTGAGCAGCGAGCGTTGCAGGCGGACCGGACCGCTGGTCACGCGGACGACCGGGTCGTCGTCACCGGGATCGGGCCGGACCACGACGAGGGTGTGGGGGGAGGTCAGCTCCAGCCCGAGCTGCACGGCGCGGGCCAGGGTCGAGTCGGGGTCACCCTTGGCGTCGGCGTCGAGGAGGTCGTCGAGGAAGTCCCGGGACAGGCGCCACTCGACCTCCTGGGCCGTGCGGAGCTTCGACACGGCCAGGGCCACCACCAGCGCGCCCCGTTCGAGGGCACGCCGCTCGAAGGCTCCGAAGCCCCGCTCCGGGTTGAAGGCCCAGACCCGCCCGGCGAGTTCGTCGTCGAGGACGACGGGGGCCACCAGGCACGGGGCCGCTCCGTCGCCACCCACCTCGACGGCCCGGTGCTCGGTCCGGGACCGCTGGAGGAGCGCCTCGACCCGGGGGTCCTGGCGGGCCGCCGGACCGGGGATGCGGTCGAGGTCCTCGGGGGCCACGGCTGCCCCCAGCGGGTGCCCGGCCGGGTCCTCGATGAGGACGTCGCTTTTGAGGAACCCGGCCAGCGCGTGGGTGATGCGGTCCAGGCTCTCGCCGGCCAGCAGCAGCCGCATGAGGCCCCGGTAGACGTCCTCGCCGCGCCGGGTGATCCGGTGCTCCTCCTCGAGTGTGTCGATGCGCCCCTCGAGGCCGGCGATCCGGTCCCGCTGCCGCTCCCGGAGCACGCTCGATTCGATGGCCAGGGCGGCCTGGTTGGCCACCGTCTCCATGAGGACGACCTCGTGGGCGGTCCACTCCCGGGGCTGGCGGACATAGCAGTTGAGCACGCCGAGGGACCCCTCCGACGCCACCAGGGGCAGCGACAGGATGGAGCGGTAGCCCTGCTCGGCGGCTACCGACTCCCACTGGAGGCAGGTCGGATCGGCCCGGATGTCGACCAGGACGACGGGGCGCTGGGTGCGGAAGGCGCGGCTGGACGGGCCTTCCGCCTCGGGCCCCGGACGGATCAGGGGCGGGTGGGAGGCATTGACCTCGGCGGCGTACGAGGGGCTCAACCCGTAGAACCCCCGGATCAGGAGCTTCTCGGTCTCGTCGTCGGGGAGGAGCACGGCACAGAAGTCGTAGGCGGTGAGCTGAGCCACGGTGCCGGCGATGAGGTTGAACAGGTCGTGCGCCGGAAGGCCCTGGTTCACGGCCCGGACGAACTCGCAGGTGGCGTCCAGCCACGTGCGTAGCTCGTCGGTCGGCGCGGGAGAGACCCGAAGAGTCACCGGCCCCCAACTTAACTGCCCCCTGTGGCATCCCACAATCGGTGGGAGACACTCTTGTCCCGAGCCCCATGGCCCGCCGGCGGGTGGGCTTCGTATCCTCGGCGCCAACGAGGCCGGCCCAACACGCACGATGGGAGTTCAGCGATGGTGAAGCCGATTCTCCAGATCTACCCCGTCATCCCGGGCACGAGGCAGGAGCGGGAGGAGATGCGCCCGATCGGGCGCCACGTGGAGCGCTACCACCAGACCCTCGAGGAGTGGCACGACATCGTACGGGCCGCCGACCGGCTGGGCTTCTGGGGCGTGGCCACGGTCGAGCACCACTTCCACTCCGAGGGCTACGAGGTCGGCCCCGACCCGGGTGTCCTCAACGCCTACTGGGCGGCCATCACCGAGCGGGTCCGCATCGGCCAGCTCGGCTACGTGATGAGCGCCCAGAACCCCATCCGGGTGGCCGAGCAGACGGCCATCCTCGACCACCTCACCAACGGCCGCTTCTTCGTGGGCTTCGCCCGGGGCTACCAGTCCCGCTGGACCAACATCATGGGCCAGCACCTCGGGGCCAAGGCGACGCTGTCGCCCACCGGACTGACCGAGGACAAGCTGGCGGCCTGGACCGAGGAGCAGAAGACCACCCGCTTTGCCGACGACGTGACCAACCGGGAGGTCTTCGAGGAGCAGGTCGACTTCGTCTTCCGGGCCTGGGCCGACGACAGCGTCGAATCGAAGGGCCGCTGGCAGATCCCCTACCCCTACGAGGAGGGGATCGACTGGACGATGACCGCCACCCGGGAGATCGGTGCCCTCGGGGAGATGGACGAGGAGAACCGGATCCGCCGGGTCAGCGTCGTCCCGGCCCCGCTGACCAAGCCGCACCCGCCGATCTTCGTTTCCTCCAACGCCAGCCGGGAGACGGTCGAGTACTGCGGTCCCCGGGGGTTCATCCCCGCCTACTTCACCAAGATCGAGAAGGCCGAGGCCCACGCCAAGGCCTATGTCGAAGCGGCCCGCCTCGGCGGGCGGGAGTACGCCTACGGCCAGAACCAGGCCATCGTGCGCTGGGGCAACATCGCCCCGTCCATGGAGCAGGCCCGCAAGAACGTGGAGGCCTGGGATGTCGACATCTTCCGGGACCTCTACGGCGGCACCACGCCGATGGCCTGGGACGACGCCAACCCGGTCGACTCGGTGCTGGCCAGCGGCCTGTGGGCCATCGGCACCCCCGACCAGGTCCGTGACCACTACGTCGAGGAGTGGAAGCGGATGCCCTCCGAGTACGTGATCATCATCTACCACTTCGCCCAGCAGCCGAAGGACTCCGTGATCGAGAACATGGAGATGTGGATGGAGCACGTGAAGCCGGCTCTCGACGAGCTGACCTCCCACTACGAGAGCTAGGGGGCGACCGGCATGACGCAGGCGTCGATGACCGCCGCCGGCTTCGGCGGCGAGGAGATCGTGCGGGACTACATCGCCAAGTACTCCAACTGGGGTCGCTGGGGTGACGACGACGAGCTCGGGGCGCTCAACCACGTCGGCCCCGAGCAGATCACCGCCGCCGCCGGGCTCGTCCGCCGGGGCAAGGTCGTCTCCATGTCGCTGCCCTACGACCTGTTCGGGCCCCAGGTGGGCGCCTTCCGGGCCAACCCCCTCAACCTGATGACGGCCACCGGCACCGACTACCTGAACGGCCATCAGGACCCGCTGCCGGCCGACTGGGGTCCGGCCTACACCTTCGGCTACGCCGACGACGTCATCGTCATGCCCAACCAGGCCGGCACCCAGTGGGACGGCCTGTCCCACATCTTCTTCGAGGGGAAGATGTTCAACGGCTTCGACGCCGGGCTGGTCTCCGCCAAGGGGGCGGCCCGGTGCGGCATCGAGAAGTTCAGCCAGAAGCTGATCATGAGGGGCGTGCTCCTCGACGTGGCCCGGTACAAGGGCGTCGACTGCCTCGAGCCCGGTTACCCCATCAGCGCCGAGGACCTCGACGGCACCGCCGCCGCCCAGGGGGTGGAGGTCCGCACCGGCGACTGCGTCATCGTGCGCACCGGCCTGATCGGCGCCCGGCGGGGGAAGTGGGGCGACTACTGCGGCGGCCCGGCCGCGGGGATGTCGCTCCACACCGCCCCGTGGCTGGCCGAGCACGACGTGGCCGCCATCGCCACCGACACCTGGGGCGTGGAGGTCCGGCCCAACGAGATCGAGCTGTTCCAGCCCCTGCACGTGGTGGCCCTGGTGCACATGGGCCTTCCCTTCGGCGAGATCTGGGACCTGGAGCCGATCGGGGCGGACTGCGCCGCCGACGGCGTCTACGAGTTCCTGCTGTCCGCCGCCACGCTGCCCATCACCGGGGCGTGCGGCTCACCCCTCAACGCCCTGGCCATCAAGTAGCTCAGCGCTGATGGACTGGACTCTCTCCGCCGAGCAGCGGCGGTGGCGCGACGTGGCCCGCGCCTACGCCACCGAGGTCGTCGCCCCCCGGGCGGCCGAGCTCGACGCCCAGGTCGACCCGGCCGAGTGCTTCTCCTGGGAGCTGGTGGAGGAGGCCTCCGACCGGGGGCTGCGCCTGGCGCCCCTGCCGCCCGACTTCGGCGGCGGTGGCACCGACTTCCTCACCAACGCCGTCATGCTGGAGGAGATCGCCACCGCCGACATGGGGACGTCGGTGGTGCTGGCCCAGACCTGGAAGTTCGCCCAGCTGCTGATGGAGCTGGGCACCCCCGACCAGCGGGAGCGCTGGCTCCGGCGCCTGGTGGCCAACCGCCGGGGCCTCATGGCCGCCTCCCTGACCGAGCCCCAGGCGGGCTCGGACAACGTCCTGCCCTATGACGGGGTCGACGGCGGGATGAAGACCCGGGCCGAACGGACCGACGGCGGCTGGATCCTCAACGGGCACAAGGCCTACATCTCCAACTCCAACCGGGCGGACTCCATCCTCTGCTTCGCCCGCACCCGCCCCGACCTGCCGGTGCGGGCCGGCGTGAGCACCTTCATCGTCCCGGGCGACAGCCCCCAGGTCCGCTTCGGGCCCGTCCACGACAAGATGGGCGAACGGACGGCCAACAACGCCGAGATCTTCTACGAGGACGTCTTCATTCCCGAGGAGGACCTGCTGGGGGTCGAGAACCAGGGCCTGGCCGACGTGGCCCGCCTGCTGCGGGGCTCCAACGCCTACGCCGCCGCCTGCACCCTGGGTGTGGCCCGGGCCGCCTTCACCAAGGGGCTGCGCTACGCCCGCCAACGCGTGCAAGGAGGCGTCACCATCATCGAGCACGGCGACATCTCCGCCGCCCTGGGCGAGATGTACGCCCAACTGGATATGGCCCGCACCTACGTGTGGCGGGCGGCGTGGGCCGCCGACCACGCCGAGCCCTTCGACCCCAAGCTGGCGGCGACGCCCAAGCTGGTCGCCTCCCAGATCGCCTTCGAGGTGACCCGGGGGTCGCTGGAGATGTTCGGGGCCCTCGGCGTCATGAAGGAGACGGGCATGCCCAAGCTGCTGCGGGACGCCACGATCTTCCTCCACTCCGACGGGGCCAACACGGTCATGCGCAAGAAGATCGCCAACGACCTGCGGGGCCGGGCCGACACCGACCTGGACCTCATCTTCGACTGGTGATGCGGGCCGCCGTCCTCGACGGGTTCGGCGGCGAGGTGGCGGTCCGGGACGTGCCGGGACCGGAGGCCGGGCCGGGCGAGGTCGTGGTGGCGGTGGAGGCGTGCGGGGTGGGGCTGACCCTGGAACGGGCCCGCGCCGGCGCCCTCGGCGGGACCGCACCCCGCATCGTGGGCCACGAGCTGGGCGGCACGGTGGCCGAGGTCGGACCGGGAGTGGACGACTGGGAGCCGGGCGACCGCGTGACGGCTTCGTTCTACCTGACCTGCGGGCTGTGCCCGATGTGCGCCGGCGGCCGGGAGACGCTGTGCACCGACTGGCGGGGCTACCTCGGCGTCCACGTCGACGGTGCCCTGGCCGAGTACTGCACCCTGCCTGCCCGCAACCTCGTCGCCGTACCGGCCGGCGTCGGCCTGGACGAGGCCGCCATCGCCGCCGACGCCATCGCCACGCCCTACCACTGCTTCACCGCCCGGGCCCCGCTCCGTCCCGGCCAGACGGTGGCCGTCATCGGCGCCGGGGGCGGGGTGGGGG
>JBOGFO010000654.1:0-1587 GCA_050743445.1 Acidimicrobiia bacterium | reverse complement strand
GGTTTCGAGCCTGCCCACGTTCGGCAGGTTCTCTTCCGCCTGCACGGCGCGCAGGGCCGTCTTGAGGAGCACACCGGCGAGAACCTCGTAGTCGACGCCATCGTGGCCGGCTCCGGACGCCACCGGTGCAGGAGCCGGGGGGTCGAGGACGACTTCGGCGGGCGGCTCGGTCGCCGACGCCGGGAACGGCGTGGCCAGGATCGTCTCCGCCCACGAGCTGGCCGGGCCCTGGGGCATATCCTCCACCCCCACCGGCTCCGGCCTCGGGGCGGCGGGGGCCCTGAGCCCGGCCACCTTGCGGCCCTGGCTCGTGATGGCGAGGCGATACGTCCGCTTGCCGTGCACCGACCGCTCGATGATGCCGTCGGCGGCCATGCGCTTCAGCAGGACGGACAGGTTCTGGGCGTTCGCCTCGCCATCGAGCCGGGAGGCCAGCACGTGCACAGCCCGTCCTTGGGGGTCGTCCACCGGCGAGTGGTTCAGGGCGGCGAGCACCCGGCGGCGCGGACCGGTCACGCGGGCGGCATCCATGGTCACCTCTGCTCTGGCGTTGAAGTCGGAAGAACCCCTGGGTGCTGATCGGCTCCCAACCGGACCGGCTGTACCCGACAACGGAGGGTTGTCCGATTGGTTCCTTCGTCGTGGCTGTTGGGAACGCTCGCCCGTGCCTGCGGGGCGGCTGGCGGCCGGCTCGTGGCCACGACCGCTGCCCGGTGTGCAGCGGCCGGACTGATGGCGGGAGCGATGCCGGAACGGACGAAGCGGGACTGGGCGGTGCTCGTCGGTCTCGCCGCGGCCGGCATCGTGGTGGCGCGCCTCGCCCCCGAGTTCTACGACAAGGTGATCGTCAGTGCCGTCGTCCTCGGGTTCGTCGGGTTGGTGGGATGGCGGATGTGGCGTGACCGGAGGACGCGGGCGGGGCAGGCGCGGACGGAGCAGCAGGACCGGTTCCGGGACTGGGGCCCGGGCGACGGGTGGCTCCCCTCCCGACCCCCGTCGCCGTCAGCAGGGCAGCGAGGACTGCGAGCCCCCGCCCCCGTCGACCAGGTAGGCCGTGTCGCCGTCGTTGTTCCAGACGGATGCCCCGGTCCAGGCCAACTCGCCCGGCCCGGGCGGGCCCCCGCTCTTGACGGTCACCGCAGCACCCGGAGCCAGCGTGTAACCGCTCGGGAACGTGAAGGTGTGCTTGGTCCCGTCGTCGTGGATCGTCCAGCCCGTCATGTCCGCGGGAAGGGTCCCGCCGTTTGCCACCGTCTCCCGCTCGGCCCCGCACTCCAACGCGGTCACCGTGAGGGCGCCCCCGGGAGCCGGAGGCGGGGGAGCCGAGGTGGTGGTCGTCGTGTCGGTCGGAGCCGGCGGTGGAGTAAGGGTCGGGGAAGCGCCGCACGTGCCGAGGGCGGTACGGAGGGCGGTGACCTCCGTCTGATTGGCGCTCAGATTCCATCGGACCTTGACCGCCACCCAGTCGGAGGCGAACTGACACCACGCCTCCCGGCGCGGCGGCATCCACTCGGCCGGATCCTGGTCGCTCTTCGACCGGTTGCTCGACGCCGACACGGCGATGAGGGAGCGGTCGTAGTCCAGGTC
>JBOGFO010000653.1:0-3211 GCA_050743445.1 Acidimicrobiia bacterium | reverse complement strand
CCTCCATACCGATTCGACGTTGGGGGAATTCTGACCAATCCGGTAAGGTTTTTACTGTCATGTCGAGCTACCGCGACCTCCTCTCCGCCGCCCGGGCCCGCATTACCGAGATCACCCCGGACCAGGCCTCCGGCGAACTGGGGACAGCCGTTTTCGTCGACGTCCGGGAGATGGAGGAGTACGACCAGGGGGCGATCCCCGGAGCCGTCCACATCCCCCGCGGCTTCCTCGAGTCCCAGATCGAGTCGAAGATCGCCGACCGTTCGACCCGGGTGATCGTGTACTGCGCCGGCGGGACCCGCTCCGCCTTCGCCGCCCGCACCCTGGGCGACCTCGGCTACCGCGACGTCGTCTCCCTCGCCGGGGGCTTCAACCACTGGAAGGACGAGGGCCTGCGCTGGCTGAAGCCGCTGACCCTCACGGCCGAGCAGCACCGGCGGTACCACCGCCACACACTGCTGCCGGAGATGGGCGAGGAGGGCCAGCAGAAGCTGCTCGGGTCCAAGGTGCTCGTCCTGGGCGCCGGCGGGCTCGGCTCCCCGGCGGCCATGTATCTCGCCGCTGCCGGTGTCGGCACGATCGGCATCGTGGACATGGACGCGGTCGACGAGTCCAACCTCCAGCGCCAGCTGCTCCACAACTTCGACCGGGTGGGCGAGCGCAAGGTCGACTCGGCCAAGAAGACGCTCACCGCCCTCAACCCCGACGTGAGCGTCGTCGGCTACGACGTGCGCCTGGCCGCCGACAACGTGCTCGAGATCATCGACGGCTACGACGTGATCGTGGACGGCACCGACAACTTCCCCACCCGCTACCTCGTCAACGACGCCTCGCTCCTGGTCGAGGTCCCCGTGGTGCACGGCTCCATCCACCGCTTCGAGGGGCAGGTCAGCGTCTTCTCGCCCTACCGGGGCCCGTGCTACCGGTGCCTGGTGCCCGAGCCGCCGCCGCCGGAGATGGCGCCGTCGTGCGCCGAGGCCGGCGTCGTCGGGGTCCTGCCCGGCATCATCGGCTCCATCCAGGCGCTCGAGACCATGAAGGTCCTCCTCGGGCTGGGTGACCCGCTCATCGGCCGGCTGGTGTCCTTCGACGCGCTGGAGCAGTCGTTCCGGACCTTCAAGCTCCACCGGGACCCGGACTGCCCCGCCTGCGGCCGGCGGGCCACCATCCGGATCGCCGACTACGACGAGCACTGCCTGCCCCACGTGGCCCCGGTCACCAGGTGACGGCCGAGGCCCCGGACTGCATCTTCTGCAGCCGCGTCGCGCGGGGCGATCTGCTGGCCGCCAATAACCTCGCCGGCGGGTTCCTGGCCGGGTTCCCGGTGAACCCGGGCCACGTGCTCATCGTGCCCCGCCGGCACGAGGCCGACTTCTTCGCCCTGTCGGCCGACGAGCAGGCAGCCATGGTGGCCCTGGTCGAACCCCTCCGCCGGCATCTCGACGCCGAGTTCAAACCCGACGCCTACAACCTGGGGGCGAACATCGGCCGGGCCGCGGGCCAGACCATCCGCCACGCCCACCTGCACGTCATCCCCCGCTACGAGGGCGATGTGGAAGAACCCCGGGGCGGCGTGCGCTGGGTACTACCGCAGACGGCCCGGTACTGGTAGACAGGCGGGGTGGACAGCTTCAAGGTCACCGACGAGGGCGGCGGGATCATCCGCGTCGACGCCGAGTCCCCCCTGGTCCGCAAGGCGATGGCGGTGGCCATGTGCGAGGCGGTGGACGATATCGCCGCCGGCTACGACAACCGGTTCAAGATCCTCATGAACATGGGGGCGATGTCAAAGGGAACGCCCGGGGCGGGCTTCTACACGCTGCGGCGCATGAAGCAGTACGACATGACCGCCCTGGCCATGTTCCGGGCCAACGCCTTCATGCGGCGGATGGCCACCGTGGTCCTCGGCCTGAACGGCTTCTCCAACTACGCCCTCTTCGACGACGAGGTGGAAGCCCGGTCCTGGCTCGAACGCGCTGATGCCACCGCCGGGGCCGCCGTCGACGACCCGTCCCCCTCGCCGGCCGAAGCGCTTCGCCGGCGCCTGCCCCAGGTGGCCGCCTCGGCGGCGGTGGGCATCGTCGTCTCCCGGCTCATCCGGAGACGCCGGCGCCGCCCGGCCTGAGGAACACCGGGCGGCGCGGCTGGATGGGCGCGTCGGTCGATCAGCTGCCGTTGAAGCGGGCGACAGCGAAGTTGTGCTCGCTCGACCCGACGGTCACGAGCTTGCCATCGGGGTTCAGGATGAGGGCGCCGACCTTGTCCTGACGGCCCTGCACGTCGGCGGTGGCGACGCCGGCGGTGCCGAAATCCTTGTCGAGCTGGCCGTTCGGGTCGTACCGGAGCACGGCGAAGTCAGCCAGGGTCGTCTCCCAGCTGACGTCCCCGGCGGCCACGATCCGCCCGTCGGGCTGGAGCTTCACGGCCGTCAGGCGCTCGGCGTGGGGGCTCAGGTCGGTCACCGCCAGACCCTCGTCGCCGAAGCTCTCGTCGAGCACCCCCTGCGGGTCGAAGCGGGACAGGAGCACGTCGCCCCCCTTCTCGCCGTTGACGAACCCGGCGGTCACGATCGAGCCCTGGGGCGTCAGCGCCATGGACCGGATCTCCTCGTCCAGGCTGCCGGCGTCGTGGACGACCCGGCCCTGCCGCCCGAAGGTCACGTCGGGCAGGCCCTCGGGGGTGTAGCGGGCCAAGGCGAGGTTGTCGGCCCCGAACAGGACACCCGGTCCCCCGCCGGAGGTGCTGTAACCACCGACCAGGATGCGCCGGTCCGGCTGGATCACGAGGGCGTAGGCGTCGTCGTAGGAGCCCTCGCTGAACGCCGTGGTCACCACCCCGCCGACCCCGAAGGTCGGGTCGGCCGAGCCGTCGGGCAGGTAGCGGGCCACGATGAAGTCACCGTGGGGGTCGACGGACGCCTTGTCCTCGTAGGTGACGCCGGCCACGACGATCCTGCCGTCGGGCTCGATGGCCAGGGCGCGCACGATGTCGGCGGTGAGGGGCCTCCGTTCCCCGGTGACGAGGCCGTCGTCCCCGAAGGTGGCGTCCAGGGAGCCGTTGGGCAGGTAGCGGGCGAGGGCCAGGTTCTTGCTGCCCCCACGATCGCTCACCCCGCCCACCACGATGGAGCCGTCGGGCTGGAGCGCCATGGCGTAGGCCCAGTCGTAGGACTCGCCGAAGTCGGTGGTGACGGTCCCGCCGTCGCCGAAGG
>JBOGFO010000652.1:0-19732 GCA_050743445.1 Acidimicrobiia bacterium | reverse complement strand
CGGGCCCCGGGCTCGTCCCGCAGCCAGGCCGGGCGCCGGGGCAGCCACGGCGTGGTCTCGTCGAGCAGGCCGGAGCCGGTGTCGACCACCACCGGGACCCCGAGGCCGGCCAGCTCGGCCACGGGTGTCGACTCGACGAAGCCGACCATCCGGTAGTTGGAGGCGTGGACCTTGAGGACCAGGGCCGTGTCGGGCGTCAGCGCCCGGCGGTAGTCGGCCAGGCGGGTGCGGTTGGTGGTTCCCACCTCCACCAGCCGGGCCCCGGACTCGGCCATGACCTCGGGCACCCGGAAGCCGCCGCCGATCTCCACCAGCTCGCCCCGGGACACCACCACCTCCTTGCCCCGGGCCAGGGCGGCCAGCACCAGGAGCACGCCGGCGGCGTTGTTGTTCACCACCAGGGCGGACTCCGCCCCGCACAGCCGGGCCAGCAGGGCGCCGGCGTGGTCCTGGCGGGAGCCCCGCCGGCCCTCGTCCAGGCGGTACTCCAGGTTCGAATAGCCCTGCCCCACCCGGCCGGCGGCGCCCAACGCCCCGGCGGCCAGGGGGGCCCGGCCCAGGTTGGTGTGGATGATCACCCCGGTGGCATTGATGACCGGCCGGAGGAGCCGGGCGGTGAGCTCTTCGGCCCGGCGCCGGGCGTCGTCCACCACCGCCTCGGGCTCCACCACCGAGCCCGCCTCCGCCGCGGCCCGGGCGTGCTCCACGGCGGCCCGGGCCACGTCGACGGCCAGGTGGTGGGGAAGGCCCGAAAGGGCCAGGATCACGCTGTCCACGGACGGCAGTGCGCGCCGGGCATCCATGCCCGCAGCGTAGGCTGTCGCCCATGATGACTGCTCCTCGCCGGGCGGCTGGCTGATGCCGTCGTCCTCCCGCAGCTGGGCCCGCCGGCTCAGTCGGTTCGTGATCATCTCGGTGATCAGCCTGCTGGTGCTGCCGCCCGCCACCGCCGGCGTGGCGCTCGCCACCTACCTGTTCATGCCCCTGCCCGCCACCCTGCCCGAGGAGCGCCCCCAGGCCGACTCCCGGCGCAGCGTGGTCCTGGCCGCCGACGGCTCGCCCATCGGCGAGTTCCGGGAGGCGGAGAGCCGGGTTGTCATCGACAAGGACCAGATCCCCGATGTCGTCAAGCGGGCCGTCATCGCCGCCGAGGACCACGAGTTCTACAAGCACGAGGGCGTGGACTGGCAGGGCATCGGGCGGGCCTTCTGGGCCGACGTGCAGTCCCGCAGCCTGGAGCAGGGCGGCTCGACCATCACCCAGCAGCTGGTGAAGAACCTCTACACCGGGGGCGAGCGGACCATCGTCCGCAAGGCCAAGGAAGCCCTCATCGCCGCCCAGGTCGAGCGGGTCCTGGACAAGGACGAGATCCTGGCCAAGTACCTCAACACCGTCTACATGGGCGACTCGGTCTTCGGCGTCGAGGCGGCGGCCCAGAGCTACTACCGCAAGCCGGCCAAGGACCTCAACCTCTCCGAGGCGGCGCTGCTCGCCGGGGTGCTGCCCGCCCCCAGCCGCTACTCGCCTCGCAGCCACCCCGAGGCGGCCGAGTTCAAGCGCAACCTGGTCCTCGACTCCCTGCTGCGCTGGGATTTGGCCACGCCCGAGGAAGTCAAGGAAGCCCGGGGCCAGAAGCCCAAGATCCACCCGCCGCCGGGCGTGGTGGGGCGCTACCCGTACTTCCTCGACTACCTGCGCGTCCACCTCCTCGACGTCAAGGACTACTCGCCCGACCTCGTCTTCCGGGGCGGGCTCAAGATCGAGACGACGCTCGACGTCGAGATGGAGGACCAGGCGATCAAGGTCCTCTCCAAGACCCTGCCCGCGGCCTCCGACCCCGAGGCGTCGCTCGTCGCGGTGGAACCCCAGACCGGCTTCGTGCGGGCGCTGGTCGGCGGCCGCAACTGGGACGTCTCCAAGGTCAACCTGGCCCTCGGGAAGCTGGGCGGGGGTTCGGGCCGCCAGGCCGGCTCGGCCTTCAAGCCGTTCGTGCTGGCCCGGGCGCTCGACGCCGGCGTCTCACCCAACAAGGTCTACTCGGCGCCCTCCAGCGTCCAGCCCCGCGGGTTCACCAAGCCGGTGGGGAACTACGAAGGCGGCTCATTCGGCTCGTCCACCATCGCCAAGGCGATGCACAAGTCGATCAACACCGTCTACGTGCAGCTGATCGTCGACGTCGGCATCAAGGAGACGGCGGAGCTGGCCAAGCGCCTCGGGATCAGCAGCATCGACCTGGACAAGCCGGTCTACGGCGGCATCGCCATCGGCACCCAGGAGGTGTCGCCCCTCGACATGGCGTCCGCCTTCTCGGTGTTCGCCGCCCGGGGGCTGCGGGCCGAGCCCACCCCGGTGGTGCGGATCACCGACCCGGACGGCCGGGTGCTCGAGGACAACACCGTCTCCGAGCGGGGCGAGCGGGTGCTCGAAGAGCCCGTGGCCGACAACATGAACCAGATCCTCCGGGGCGTGATCGAAGCCGGCACCGGCACCAGAGCCAGGATCGGCCGGCCGGCGGCGGGCAAGACCGGCACCTCCCAGAACTACGAGAACGCCTGGTTCGTCGGCTACACCCCGACGCTGTCCACCGCCGTGTGGATGGGCTACCCCAAGGGCAACATCCCGCTGCTCCGCATCCACGGGACGCCCCGGGTGGCCGGGGGCACCATCCCGGCCAAGATGTGGCACGACTTCATGGCCCAGGCGGTGAGAGGCGTGGAGGCGACCGACTTCACCGAGCCCGCGCCCATCGAGTCGCTGGCTGACCGGGCCAAGCGCGAGGAGCGGGGCGGCTTCGATCTCGGCGGCAAGCGCGACGGCCCTGACCTTCCCTACAACGGGCCGGTCTACACGCCGCCGCCGGTCCCGACCGCCAGCGAGCCGACCACCACCTCGAGCACCGAGCCGCCGGCGACGACGACCACGACGGGCCCGGCCGCCACCACCACGACGACCAAGCCGAAGTCCAGCGGGACGACCACCACCACCCGCCGCAAAAACAGCCCGACCACCACCACGACCCGCCGTAGCAGCTTCGGCGACCGCTAACCCCGCCCGCCGACCCTCCCCGGCTACATGCGTGCATTCGTCGGAGCCCATGAGGCCCGACAGATGAACGCACCTACGGGACCGGCTTAGCGCCGCTCCCCAGCGGCGTCGGGAGACGAACCGCCCTCGGGGCACTTCAGGACCTTCTCGCACGCCGCCCGCATGGGCGAGGCGAACGTGATGCGGTCGGAGGTGAAACCGAGCGGGGAGTAGGCCGGAGTCGCCACTCCCACCGCCTCGCCCTTCGAGTTGAGCAGCGGCCCGCCGGCGAACGCTCCGGTGGCGGCGGCATCGTGCTGGATCCCGGCCTGGGAGACGTCGGCCACGGAACCCTGGGTGATGGAACCGCCGGCGCCGCCGACGCCCGCCACCACGAAGACCCGCTGGCCGAACTCGAGCTCGTCGTCGGACGCCGCCCACTTGAGGCGGGGCAGGCTGCCCTTGTCCACGATGAGCAGCGCCAGGTCGCGCTCCTCATGCCAGGTGTGGAGCGTGGCGCCGATCCGCTCGTCGCCCCGGCGCAGCGTGATGGCCGGCCCGGGACGCTTGGTGGACGCCTTCACCACCGACAACGACGTGACGAGGTAGGACTTCTCGGCGTCGGCGGTGACCACGAACGCCGAACCCACCTTGGCCTGCCCGAACTCGTCCTGGGTCTCGATCAGGTAGACGGATTCCTTCACCTGGTCGATCAGGTCCTTGAGAGTGTCGCCCGAGGCCCGGAGCTGCTCGATGGGCTCGAGCTCGTTGCGGATGTCCTCCTTGGCCGCCGACAGGTCAGCGGCGATCTCCTTGCGGGCGGCATCGCGGCGCCCCTCGAACCCCTCGATGAAGTCGTTGACCCGCTTCTCGACGTTGTCGAGCTTGTACTGGTAGTAGGCGTAGAGGACGGTGCCCCCGAAGGCGAACCCGACGGAGGCGGCCAGCAGCAGGGACACCAGCCCGAGCACGGTCTTCGGCATCAGCCGTTGCTTGACGCTCGTTCCGTCCGCCTTGCGCCGGCGACGGCCGCCGCCGTTCTTGCCCGTTCCGGACGTCTTTGTCGGAACCTCGGGTGCCTCGGTACGCATGAGAACCCATGGTAGGCGCCCACCACCCCCGCGGGGTCGCATCGGGCCCACCTCTAGAATGGGCGCCGATGACAGACCCTGCGCCGGCAGTGGAGATCCGGCCCGCCGCCACCCTCATGCTGGTCCGTGACGGTGCCGACGGGATCGAAGTGCTGATGCTGCGCCGGAATCCCGCCGCCGTCTTCGCCGCCGACGCCTGGGTTTTCCCCGGTGGGGCGGTGGATGCGGCCGACGCCGACGTCCCCGCCACGGCCTTCGTCGGTCCCACCGACAGCGACGCCAGTGCCACCATCGGTGTTCCTTCCGGGGGTCTGGCCTTCTTCGTGGCTGCCGCTCGGGAGTGCTTCGAGGAGGCGGGGGTCCTGCTCGCCCGCCACGCCGGCACCGGCGCCGCCCTCGACACCTCCTCGGACCTGGACGCCCTCCGGTTCGTCCGGTACCGGCGGGAGCTGCTCGCCGGCCGGGGGTCGCTGGCGGACATGATCACGGCCGAGAACCTGATCCTCGACCTCACCGACCTGGTCTACGTGTCCCGCTGGATCACGCCCCCGGGGCCGCCCCGGCGCTTCGACACCCGGTTCTTCCTGGCCGCCGCCCCCGCCGGGCAGGTCGCCTCCCATGACACGGCCGAGACGGTGGAGTCGGTCTGGACCACTCCCGGCCTGGCCCTGGAGCGGCGGACGGCGGGAGACATCCATCTGGTCTTCCCCACCATCAAGAACCTGGAGGCCCTGGCCCGGTACGCGACCACCGCCGAGCTGCTGGCGGCCGCCCGGGCCGTCGAGGACGTCCCCGTCGTCGCCCCCCGCCGCCTGCCCGACGATCCGGAGCGCTCATGCCCGACCTGACGCCGGGCGTGGCCAGCGCCCTGTCCCCCCTCGTCCGCCGGATCGTCGCCCCCAACCCGGGGATGATGACCGGTCCGGGCACCAACACCTACCTGGTCGGGATCGACGAGGTGGCGGTGATCGACCCCGGCCCGGATGACGCCGGCCACATCGAGGCCATCATCGGGGCGTCGATGCGGGAACGGGTCCGCTGGATCCTGGTCACCCACCACCATCACGACCACGCCTCGGGGGTCGCCCGCCTCGCCCGGGCCACCGGAGCCAAGATCGTGGCCTTCGGGGTACCCAAGGGTGTCGAGCTCGACTGGAGCCCGGACCGCCGGGCCAAGGACGGCGAGGTGATCGAGGGGACCGAGTGGGGACTGGAGGTCCTCCACACCCCCGGGCACGCCTCCGACCACCTGTGCTTCCTCCTGGAGGAGGAGCGGGTGCTCTTCACCGGCGACACCGTGCTCTCCGGGACCACCACCGTCATCCCCCATCCCGACGGCAAGATGGCGGCCTACCTGCAGAGCCTGGAACGGCTGCGCAAGCTCCGCCTGACCCGTCTCTGCCCCGGCCACGGCGACGTCCTCGACGATCCCAAGGCCGTGCTGGCCGAATACATCGAGCACCGCCTGGCCCGGGAGCAGCAGATCCTCGAGGCGCTGCGGGACGGCCCGGCCAAGATCAAGGAGCTGGTCGTCCGGATCTACGTCGGCGTGCCCGAGGCCCTCTACCCCATGGCAGCCCGGTCGGTGCAGGCCCATCTCGTGAAGCTCAAGTCCGAGGGCCGCGTCTCGGGACGGGACGCCAACTCGGTCTGGAAGCTCGCCTGAGAGAATCCAACAGAGGGAATCGAATTCGGGCGAAGAAGTGAAACACGGCTCGTTCCACCCCAAACGGACAAAGGGGGCGTCATCGCCGAGCGCACCGGGAAACGGCTGAAGAGCATCGACGAGGCGGCGGCCGAGCTCCACCTTCCCGTCGAGGCGCTCCGGGCCCTGGCCACCGCCGGCTACCTGGCCGTCGGCGGAGAGGAGCACGGCGAGCCCCTCTTCGCCCTCTCGGACCTGAAGGCGTTCACCGCCCGCAACGCCCCGGGTGCCGACGACATCTCCCTCGACATGGAGGAGGCGCCCGACACCAAGGCGCTCCTCGACGCCCTCGCCGACCGGACCGACGAGATGGCGGCCCGGGCCTACGAGATCTTCGCCGCCGCCGTTCCCGAGACGGCGCTGTGGACGGCCGAGGAGCGGGACCGCTTCGTCGACCAGTCCCGCAAGCGCTTCGAGGCCATCCTGGCCGTGACCGGCCAGGGCGAGCACGTCGACGAGGCTCTGGTCGACGACCTCAAGGAGGTCGGCGCCTCGGCCGCCTGGGCCGGGAGCCCGCTGCCCCAGCTGCTGGTGGTGCTGCGCATCTCCCGCGACCTTGTGGTCCAGAGCGCCCTGCACATCTCCGAGGAGGGCGGGCGGCGCTGGGGCCTCGCCCTGTCCCTGCTCCTCACCCGGGTCCTGCCGGCCATGGACCGCCTCACCGACGCCCTGGCCCAGGGCTACTGGGCGGCGGTGGTCGGCAAGGAAGAGACCGACCGGGTCCGCTACGAGCACGTGGTCGAGAGCTCCTCGGACGGCATCTACGAGATCGACATCACCGGCCGGCTGTCCTACGCCAACCCGTCGCTGGCCACCATGGTCGGCGTCCCCACCCATGAGCTGACCGGCGCCCGCCTGGGCGAGCTGTTCAACGTGGTGGGTGACTCCACCGGCCTGAACCGGCTCGCCGCCGGGCCGGAGGAGCCGGTGGGGGAGAGCCTCGAGATCCTGCGGGCCGACGGGGTGCGCCGGGAGCTGTCGATCCTCACCTTTCCCCGCTACGAGGACGGGGCGGTGGCGGGCTACCAGGGGATTGTGCGGGACGTGACCGCCGGCCGGCAGGCGGATCGGGCCAAGAACGAGTTCCTGGCCATGGTGACCCACGACCTGCGCAGCCCCATCACCACGATCCTGGGCCTGGCCGTGACGCTCGAGGCCTACGCCGGCGAGCTGCCCGTCGAGCGGTTGCGCCGCACCGGCCACTCCATCCGCCTCCAGGCAGAGCGGATCAGCCGCCTGGCCGACGACCTCTACGAGGTCTCCCGCCTGGAGAGCCAGTCACTGCGCCTCGACCTTCGGGCCACCTCGGTGGCGGGCACGGTCGACGCCGTCCTGTCCTCGCTGTCGTCGGCCGAAGGGGTCGAGGTAGAGGTGGAGGACGGCCTGATGGCGCTGGCCGACCCCCGCCGGCTGGAGCAGGTGGTGGCCAACCTGGTCGAGAACGCCCTGACCCACGGCGCGGCGCCCGTCCGGGTGGAAGCCACCGGCGGGGGCGGCGGGGTCGAGCTCAGTGTCTCCGACGCCGGCCCGGGCGTGCCCGACGCCCTCGTCCCCACCCTCTTCTCCCGCCTCGGCGGCCACGGCCGCGGGGTGGGGCTGTTCCTGGTCCGCGGCCTGGTGGAGGCCATGGGCGGGCGCGTCGCCTACGAGCCCGCCGCCGGCGGTCGTCCCGGCGGCGTCTTCCGGGTGTCGCTGCTCCACCCACCCCGCCGCTAGTTCGAAGTAGCTAGTCCCACCCACTGGCCTTGTGTGGCCGAGTTGTCGAGAGTGCGCTCGACATCGGGACTCGACCAGGGCCTTTATCGAAGTATCACCAGGAGCCGTCGGTGATGGCCACGGTGAGGTCGGCGCCACCACCGAGGGCCCGGTCCCCGACCCCCGGTTCGCGGCCACACCGGCGCCTCGCCGCGGACAGCTGAGCTCCTGCCCGATCAGGTCAGGCTAGGGAACCATCGCCTGGGTCGAGACCCTTTTCGCGAAGGAGTTGCCATGCCTCAGCGATTGCAACATCCAACGTGTCGCAGAATCCGGCATAGGCATTGGCTCGATTTTCAGTTGGATTCTTATCGTCAGCTGGTCGAACCAAGTCGCCGATCGTCACCTGTGCAGCGTCCATTACCGTCTCACGAAGACTGGAGAGCAGGGGTGAGAAGTATTCAGCCCAGGGTTCTTTCAGCTCCTCGATGAACGTTTGAAGACGTCGCAATTCGGCGACCTTGCGCGTCACCGCGGCCCTATCAGCGGGGACCAGTGCCGGAGCACGGTATTCAGGAACCCGCTTCATCGCCTCCATCACACAGGAGCGCACTACGGCGGATTCCAGCTCAAGTCTGTCAACAAGGTCCGACATAGGACTGGTGTTCTCGGATGACAGCGCCAGGAGCAGATGACCACTTGTGACCGTGCGGTTGTCGGTGCCTAGCGCCTCGATGAGAGCCTGCAGAAGAATCAACTGCAGTGCAGAGAAAGCCGAGTGCGTGACCTCTCTCTTCGAAGCCAAAGATTCAACATGATCAATTGTGGAAGCCAGTGTCAGGCCGAGTTCCCTGAGCACTTCAGCTGCAACACCTTTATTCACTTTAAGAATGGCAAGCAAGAGGTGCTCACTGCGAACCTCGTCTTGGCCGGCGCGACGGGCTTCCACTTTGGCGCACTCGAGGATCCGGTGCGTCTCCTCAGTGACGCTTGACCACGTGAAGGTCGAGTCGTCGGTCATCGCCACGTCCCCTTGTCAACTAGCTAGTCCCCTCGCCACTACTGCTCAAGAATGCCGACGAAGACATTCAAGATCAGGCGCAGAGCCCCGCCGGCATCGATCAGGCCGCCCTGCAAGAGAGTTGTGACGAACTCGACCGTCTCGACGAAATCCTCGGGAGTGATGTCACGCACAGTGGTGCGCGGACTCACCGCGACTGGCGCTTGAGCGCTGTCCATCCCGCTGGCCGCGACCGTGCTGGAACTGGCAGGGCCCACTCCAGAGATGGCAAGGTTGCCCGCCTGGGATGAGCCGGTGCCGCTGACTGCCATGATATTACCGTTCGCGCTGCCAACTCCGCTGACGGCAACTCCGCCGCCACAGGCGGCTCCCCCCACCGAGACACTGACGGTGACCCCAGAGGCGCAGCCATCTCCCGTGAGAGTCGCTCCTACTAGGCCACCGCCGTTGGTGGAGCCGTCGGTGCTGGCTGCCAGGAGACCGGGACAAGCGAAGCTGCCCAAGGGCCCATCGCTCCAGCAGGTACTCGTGGCGGTCCCCCCATTCGAGATCGCGACGTAGTCCTGGGGGTGGTCGCTGGGGGTAGTGCCAACCTGAACGGGGCCGGCGTCGATAACGGACGCTCCGGCGGGGACGCCGCCGAGGACGACGGCCGCGGCAAGAACAACGACAGCAAGGTGGCTGCTCCGAGTGACGACAGAACGAGTGCTCATTTGAATTCCCTCCATGATGTGCACGATTTGGAGGGAGGATCGGCACGTCTCCGGCATCGCTTTAGCCCTTCTGGGCTAGTGCTAGCGGGGTGGGCTAGCCCTATGGGCTAGCCCCAGGTCTAGCCCAGGTCTAGCCCTGTCTAGCCCTGTCTAGCCCGGGAACAGACGGGCCCTACGGGCAGGGGTTGACGGAGCCGGTCTCGATCCGGCCCGAGCAGGTCGCCAGCTGGGCCAGGCGGGCCGATCGGGCCGTGACGTCGGGGTCGTTGGCCGGATCGGCGTCCGCCAGCAGGTTCTCCATCTGGTACGGGTCGGCCACCAGGTCGTAGTACTCCCGGAACAGGACGGTGGTGCCGTCATCCTCGTAGTACTCCATGTACTGGGAGGAGGCGTCGCGCAGCGAAGCCCACGGCGGGTACCGGAAGCCCGGATCCCGCGAGTACTCCACGAAGTGCTCGGTCCGGGTGGAGGGCGCCAACAGCGACGTCCCGTCCATGGGGGGGCCCGCCGGGGCGAGCCCGGCCGCCTCGAGGACGGTGGGGGCCACGTCGATCACCGAGGCCCAGCGGGAATCCACGGTGGCGGGCGCCACCCGACCCGGGAAGCGCATCATGAGCGGCACGTGGATCCCCTCGGTGTAGGGGAGGCTCTTCGACTTCTGGCCGTGCTCGCCCCAGAAGTAGCCGTTGTCGGAGGTGAAGATCACGAGCGTGTCGTTGTCCTCGCCCAGGGCGGCGAGCTTGGCCGCCACCGTGCCCACCAGGTCGTCGACCGAGTACAGGGTGCGCAGCTGGGCTTCCCGCTCCCGCCGGCCCTGGGACTCCCCGTGGCGGTGGACGGACACGAAGTCGGGCTTGTCCGTCCGGTCCTCCTCGTGCACCGAGGGGGCCGGCTGGTACTCGGGGACGGTGGCGTTCTCGTAGTCGGGCTCGGCGACGAAGGGGTCGTGGGGGGCCTGGGTGGCGAGGTAGAGGAAGAAGGGCCGGGTGTCGTCGGCTTCGAAGGCGTCGAGGTACTCGAGCGCCTTGCCGGCGATGAAGTCGGTGGAGTACTCGTCGACCCGGGTGCGCTCCCCTTCGATGTCGTAGTAGTCGCCGTAGTAGTCGGTCTCGTTGACGATGGCCCACCGGTCGAAGTTGGGGGGCTCCTGGGACATGTCCCAGTAGAGGAGGAATTTGCCGGCGATGGCCGTCTGGTAGCCGGCGGTCTTGAGGGCGGCCTGCATGGTGGTGGTGTGGTCGAGCGACCCGGTGAGGCGGTTGGTCCGGACCCCGTTGTTGTGGGCGTAGCGGCCGGTGAGGATCGAGGCCCGGGACGGGCAGCACAGCGGAGTGGCCACGAAGGCCTGGGAGAACGTCGCCCCCCCGTCGCCCAGGTAGGCGCGGGTCTGGGGCATCCCTACGAGGGCGTCGGCCCGCTGGTCGTCGGTGACGATGACGACGACGTTGGGCTGGGCGGCCGTCTGGGACGGCGCCATCCGCTCGGGCAGCAGGACGGCCAGGATGACGACGGCGGACGCGACGGCGACGCTCGACCGGGGACGCATAGGGGTTCATCCTGACCCCTTACCGGTGCGTTGGGGTGGATGCCCGTGCTGGGTTAGGAGGGGCTAACGGAGAGAGCCGTACTGGCCCTCGGTGGGCTCCGCTCAACAGAACCAGGGTTCGGTCAACCGGGGACGGGCGTCTCCGGCGCCCAGCGGGATCAGCTCGGGGATGAGCGCCCCCGCTCGCCCGGCCGCCTCGTAGGCCGCGGCCCGCACCCGCCCGTGGATCGAAGCGATGGGCTCGCCGGCGTGGAGGTCGCGCTCCACCAGGCCGGCCAGCTGGCGCTGGAGCTCGTCGACGGCGGGTTCGACCGAGGACCAGGTCCAGGTGAGGCGCTCGGGGTCGTAGGGGCCGAGCTGGCCCGCCAGCGAGGCGTCATCCGCCAGCAGCGAGCCGGCGGGGATCAGGAGGCGGATCGTGTACTGGACCGGCTCGACGTTGCCCACCAGGTCGTGTTCGGCCACGAAGTCGACCAGATCGACGATGTCATCGGCCGTGGTCCACGGCGTGAAGGGCAGGAACGAGGGCCGGACCTCGATGCCGTGCCCCCGCAACAGCGTCACCACCTCGGCCGCCTGGGCGGCGGTGTGGCCCTTGTCCAGGCGATCGAGGATGTTGTCGTTGACGCTCTCGAAGGCGCTGATCACGAACAGGCAGCCGGCGCCGGCCATCTCCGGCCACAGGTCGGCATGGCGCAGGATGTGGTCGACCTTGGCCGTGCAGTCGAAGGTCACGTGCGGGAACCGCTCGTGGAGCCGGCGCACGATCCGCAGCGAGTGCATCGGGCCATTGAGGAAGTCCGGGTCGCCGAAGGTGATGTGGCGGGCGCCGGCCTCGACCTGGGCGGCGGCGTCGGCCAGGACGACGTCTTCGGGGACGATGCGCAGCCGGCCGTCGTAAACGACGGGCACGGGGCAGTGGCGGCAGCGGTGGAGGCAGCCGTGGCTCGCCTCCACGTACCCGGCCAGCCGGCGCTCCTCGCCCAGGGCGAGATGGGCATAGCGGTCGAGCGGGGGCAACGTGTCCCGCTTCGGGGTCAGGAAGGACGAGCGCCCGAGCTCGACCGAGGCCGGCGGCGCCGTGGGCTCGGGGCCGAGGCCGGCGACCCACTCCAGGAGGGCGGGCTCGTACTCCCCGGCGATGCGACGGTCGGCGAGGTCCTCGGAGGCGAGATTGGCGTAGAGGCCGTACAGGCAGACGGGGAGGTCGGGGTGCAGCGCCCGGACCACCTCCACCCACCGCTGGGCCAGGCGCAGCGCGGTGTGCATGGGGACGGACACCGCCACCGCCTCGGCCCAGGCCACCGCATCGAGATCCCAGGTCTCCACGGCGAGGTCGAGGGTGCGGACATCGTGGCCGGCGGCAGCCAGGGAGGCGGCCGGGGAGGCCACATGCAACGGCTGGTGTCCCAGCTCGTAGGTCGAGACGAGCAGCACCCGCATCAGCAGTCCTTTTCTACCCGCCGGGTCCCCTGCACCCCGGCTCCTCCGGTGCGTGGGGCCCCTTGCCCCACGCCCGGCCGTCAGCCTAAGGGATCGATGACCACCTCGAGGCAGGCATGGGCGGACCGTAGGGCGGTCTCGACCTCCTCGGGGGTCTCCCCCCGGGCGAAGAGGAACCCGAGGTAGCGGTCGCCCTCGGGCAGGGGCCGGACGGGCCGTCCGGGCAGTACCGACAGCTCGAAGCCCTCGACCCCGGGGACGGCCCGGGCCGCCTCCTGGCCCCGGACCTCGACCAGGGTGCCGGAGGTGGGGATGGGCAGCATCATCACCCCGGAGGCGACCCGCTCCCGCTCCGGGTCGAGGGGCAGGCCGAGGGCGTGGCGCAGGATCAGCTCCTCCAGGCTGACTCCCGCTCCGAAGCGCAGCGCCCGGGAGCACAGCCCGCCGATGGACCGGGCCGCCACCTCCAGCAGCCAGGGCCGCCCGGCCGCGTCGATCCGAAGCTCGGCGTGGACGGGACCCTCGAGCAGACCGATGGCGGCCGAGGCGGCGACCACCGCCTCCACCACCGCGGTCAGTACGCTCTCGGGGAGCCGGGAGGGCGTGACGTAGAGGGTCTCCTCGAAGTAGGGCCCCACCAGGGGATCGGGCTTGTCGAAGATGGCCAGCACCTCCAGCCGGCCGCCCCGCAGGAGCGCCTCGACGGCCACCTCCGTCCCGTCGACGTAGTGCTCCACCACCAGGGGGGCGCCCCTCGTCCCGGTGGCCTCGGCCACGATGGCCCGGGTCCACTCGGCGGCGAGGATCGCCTCCCCCGTGCTGTTCGCCCGGATGACGCCCCGGCTGGCGGCCAGGGACAGGGGCTTCACCACGCAGGGGAAGCCGACGTCTTCGGCGGCGGCCTCCACGCCCGCCCCGGCGGGCACCAGAGCGAAGGCCGGCTGGCCCACGGTGCCGGCGGCGGCCAGGGCGGTACGCAGCGTCGCCTTGTCGCGGGTGGCGGCCACCGCCCCGGGCGGGTTGTGGGCCAGGCCGAGGCGGGCCGCGGCCAGAGCGGCCACCACCACTCCCTGGTCGTCGACCGCCACCACGGCGTCGAGGGGATGGCGGGCGGCGGCTTCCACCACGGTGTCGGCCGCCGCCTCCGGATCGCTCAGATCGACCACGAGGGCCCGGTCCCCCATGTCGATGGTCTGGGCCGCGTCGGAGGCCACCACCACCTCCGTGTCGAGGCGGGCGGCGGCGGCCAGAAAGTCGGGGGCGCGGTAGGTGGCAGAGGGCAGCAGGATGAGGACGCGGGCCACGGCGGTATCATGACCGAGTATGAGCGCAGAAACGGACCCCGTCCTCACCGTCACCGAGATCGCCCGACAGAAGGTGCTGCGCGTCCGGGCGGCGGAATCCGACCCGGAGAAGCTGGCGCTGTGGCTCGAGGTGAGCGGCGTTGCCAACGGCAAGTACCGCTATGACATGTACTTCCAGCCGCTGGACTACGCCGGCCCCACCGACGCCGTGCAGCGCCATGACGACATCTCCGTGGTCATCCCCAACTTCTCCATCGACAAGGTCCGGGGCTCCACGCTCGACGTGGCCGGCGACCCGATCGAGGGCGGCCTCGTCCTCGACAACCCCAACAGCCCGAGCCCGGCTGTGGGCGCCCCCGGGGCCGGTGTTCCCCCGCCTCCGGCCGACCTCACGGGCGATGTGCCCCAGCGGGTGATCCAGGTCCTCGACCAGCAGATCAACCCGTCAATCGCCGCTCACGGCGGCCAGGCCCAGCTCGTCGCCGTCGAAGGAGACACCGCCTACCTGCGCCTCTCCGGCGGCTGCCAGGGGTGCGGCATGGCGTCGGTGACGCTGAGTCAGGGCATCGAGGTGCTGCTCAAGGAGAGCGTCCCCGAGATCAAGCGGGTCGTCGACGTGACCGACCACGCCAGCGGGACCAACCCCTACTTCGAGCAGGCCAAGAAGTAACTTGCGAGTGAGTGTGCATGGGTTGCACGCTCTCAGGCAGCCGTCGATTTCTCGGCGGCGGTGACGGTCTTGTCGGGCCTGGTGAGGCCCGTGCCGTCTTCGCAGTTCGTCGAGGAGCACCTGCCGGTGGGCATGAGCCTCTCCTCTCCCTGCGCGTTGGCCGGAGGCTGATTCCGGCCGGTTCCCGCCCCACTGGCGGTACCGACGGCCTCGGCGAGCGAGGCCAGGTTGATGGCGGCGTTGACATCCCGGTCGATGACCAGGCCGCAGCGGCCGCAGCGGAAGGTGCGCTGGGTGCGGGACAGTTTGGCTTTCACTGCCGTGCACCCCGAGCAGGTCTTCGACGACGGATGCCACCGGTCGGCCACGACCAGGCGGGATCCGTACCAGACGGACTTGTAGGCAAGCTGGCGGCGGAACTGGCCGAAGGCGGCGTCGAGGATGGCCCGGTTCAACCCGGCCTTGCCCCGCCAGCGGCCCGATCCCTTGGCGGTGGTGGTCATCCCGGCCACATTCAGGTCTTCGACCACGATCGTGCCGTGGCCGGCGGCCAGGGCGGTGGTGAGCTTGTGCAGCCCGTCGAGTCGGGCATGGGCCACCTGGTGGTGGGTCCGAGCCAGGGCCGCCCGGGAGCGCTGCCAACGCTTCGATGGCCGCCGGCCGTTGGCCGGCTGACGCCGGCGGGAACACTGCCGCTGGAGCCGGGCCATGCGCCGCTGGTACTTCGAAAGGGGTTTGGGGTTGGGGATCATCTCCCCGGTGGAGAGGACCGCCAGGTGGCTGACTCCAAGGTCCACCCCGACGACCGACTGCGGCCGGGTCGGGGCCGACTCGACCCGCTCCACCTCGCAGGTGAAGCTCACCCACCATCTCCCGGCCCGCTCCGACACGGTGGCTGCGAGCACCCGGGCCGTCCCCGCCTCCAGCCGGTCGACCAAGCTGGTGGTGGCCTCGTTGGTGCGGATCACCCCGATCCGGGGCAGCCGAACATGGCGGCCATCGACGACCCCGAAGCTGCCCGTGGTCACGCGAAACGACCGTCGCCCTCCGTGGCGACGCTTGGGCTTGGGCCATCCCACCCGCCGTCCTCGCCGACCACCCCCGCAGGAGCCGAAATAGTTCTTGAACGCCCGGGCCAGAGCGTCGAGCCCGGAGGAGTAGGCCTCTTTCGAGTTCTCCGCCCACCACGGCGCCAGCTCGCCCTTGACCCGGTTCCACTCCCGCCGCAGGGCGGGCAGGCTCCACGGGACCGAACCCACCAGCCCCGCCGCCCACGATTCTGCCTCGGCCACCGACGCCCCCTGGCGGATAGCCAAGATCGTCAACCCCGGCGGGTCTCCAAGCGAGATTCCACCTCGGCCAGACCCCAGTTGAACGCGAAACGGGCCGCTCCGGCGTGCGACGCCAACGCCCCGCCCACGGCGTTGCTCGGATCCAACTCGAATCGGTACGCCTGGATGACCATCATCGGCCACCAGTATCCCGGCTACCTGTGACGAAAACTCGTGGCTACCCGATGGCGCACAGGCCGCGAGAGCGGGGAGCTCGGTTCAGACACTCACCCACGGCCAAGGACGGAGGGAACCAACGGAAAAGGAACCAGCAGCCAACAAACACAACCAAACCCCACCAGAACCAACTCAAAGCGCAGCTGCTGGTAATCGCTACGTCGGGCCCGGCTCCCGGCGGTTGACGACGAACGTCCCCGTGGCGTGGGAGATCTCGAGTCCCTCGGTGTTGCGGAGCCACGCCTGGGCGAAGCCCACCCGCCGGCCCATCCGGATCGCCTCGCCCCGCACGGTCAGGCTCTGCCCGGACGGCGCCGGCCGCAGGTTCGAGATCTTCATCTCCAGCGTGGCGACGCTGTCGCCCCGTTCCAGGGCGGCGAGGCAGGCGAAGTTCATGGCCGCGTCAAGAAGGATCGACTGCACGCCGCCTTGGACGGTCCCAAGTGGGTTGGAGCACTCCGGCGTGGGTTCCCAGGTGCCTTCGACCCAGCCCTCGCCGTAGGCGGTCAGCGCCGCCCCCAGCTGGGTGATGAGCGGCATGCCCCCGTCACCCAGCCACTTTTCCATGTCGCGCACGGCGGGGGACGATACTAAACTTGACCGCCTGGTCTAGTTACGAGCAGAGGAGTTCGCATGCCGACCGCCGTCATCGTCGACGCCGTCCGGACGGCCACCGGCCGCCGGAACGGCCAGCTGAAGGACTGGCACCCGGTTGACCTGGCCGCCGAGACCCTCAAGGCCCTGGTGGCCCGCAACGACCTCGATCCCGCCCTCATCGAGGACGTCATCATGGGCTGCGTCATGCAGGTGGGCGAGCAAAGCCTGAACGTGGCCCGCAACGCCGCCCTGGCCGCCGGCTTCCCCGAGTCCGTGGTGGGCACCACCATCGACCGGCAGTGCGGCTCCTCCCAGCAGGCCGCCCACTTCGCCGCCCAGGCCGTGATGGCCGGCGCCAACGACATCGTGATCGCCGCCGGCGTGGAGGTCATGACCCGCGTGCCGATGGGCGCCTCCGTGCAGAGCGGGCCCGGCTTCCCCTTCGGACCGAAGCTGATGGAGCGCTACGCCGCCGTCGGGGGCCTCGTGCCCCAGGGCATCTCGGCCGAGCTCATCGCCGACAAGTGGGACCTCTCCCGGGAGGACCTCGACGCCTTCTCCCTCCAGTCCCACGAGCGGGCCGCCCGGGCCCTGGACGAGGGCCGGTTCGAGAACGAGATCATCACCGTGACGGGCGCCGACGGCGGCGTCTTCAGCCGGGACGAGGGCGTGCGCCCCGACTCCTCGCTGGAGAAGCTGGCCGGGCTCAAGCCCGCCTTCAAGGCCGACGGCAAGGTGACGGCCGGCAACTCGTCCCAGATCAGCGACGGTGCCGCCGCCCTGCTCATCATGACCGAGGAGAAGGCTAACGAGCTCGGGCTGCGGGCCCGGGCCCGCTTCCACTCCTTCGCCCTCGCCGGGGTCGATCCCGTCACCATGCTGACGGGCCCCATCCCCGCCACCGACAAGGTGCTCGACCGGGCCAAGCTCAAGCTGTCCGACATCGACCTGGTGGAGATCAACGAGGCCTTCGCCTCCGTGGTGCTCGCCTGGGAGAAGGAGCACCACCCGGACATGAGCCGGGTCAACGTCAACGGCGGCGCCATCGCCCTCGGCCATCCGCTCGGCTGCTCGGGCGCCAAGCTCATGACCACCCTGGTCAACGAGCTCGAGCGCACCGGTGGGCGCTACGGGCTCCAGACCATGTGCGAGGGCGGCGGCATGGCCAACGCCACCATCATCGAGCGTCTCGGGTAGACCCGGGGCGGTTGCCGGCGGGGGCGGACCCCGGCGTCCCTACACTTGGGTCCGCGTGTTTTGGGACGTCTTCAAGTTCGCCCTCGCCATCGGCTTCGCCCTCGCCATCTACCTGGCGGGGACGTTCATCGTGCGGTCCTTCATGTACCCGCCGCCGGCCGAGCCCGACCCGACAGCCATCCGCAAGGTGCACTACCGGTACCGCTGCGACGTCTGCGGCACCGAGGTGACGATGACCGCGGCGCCCGAGAACGAGATCCCCGACGCGCCCCGCCACTGCCGGGAGGACATGACACTCGTCGTCGAACGAGGTGAGTGGTAGTCCTAGCGGTACTGCGTGGCCATCAGGAAGCCGGCGGTGATGAAGCCGAGCCCGATGAACAGGTTGACGTTCTGGGCCTCGCCGGGCAGGGCGTTCAGGTAGTTGAGGATGATCACGAGCACGCCGATGCCGAAGCACACGAACATGACCACCGGCACCCAGGTGGGGCTCGGCGGCGCCTTTTTCGGAGGCGGTGGGGTGTACCGTGACCGCTTGCTTTTCGAACGAGGCATGGGGCGAGGATAGTGCTTGACGGCAAGCAGGCGTTCGCATGTGGGGCGGCGGCCTTGGCCGGTTTCCTGCTGATGACCGTCCGGCTCAACCCGCCTTCCGTCGACACCAGCATCCGGATTCCCGAACAGCAGCGCCTCGCCGGGCTCATCCGGGTGGAGCAGCGCCGTTCGGCCGACCTCCGGACCACGGCCGAGGAGCTGCGCAAGCGGGTGCGGAGCTTCGAGCGCTCCCAGCCCATCGGCAACAACCCGTCCGAGCAGGGACTGGCCCAGACCCGGGTCTCGGCCGGCCTGGTGGCCGTCGAAGGCCCGGGCATCACGGTGGTCCTGGACGACTCGTCGCTCGAGGAGTCGCCGTCGGGGAACCTGAACGACCTGGTCATCCACTCCCAGGACATCCAGGCGGTGGCCAACGCCCTGTGGGCGGCCGGGGCCGAGGCCCTGGCGGTGAGCGGGCAGCGGGTGGTGCCCACCAGTGCCCTCCTCTGCGTGGGGAACACCCTGCTCATCAACGGCACCGTGCACTCACCGCCCTACCGGTTCGTCGCCATCGGCGAGGGCCTGGAGGACGGCCTGCTGGCCGACCCGCTGGTCGAGCGGTTCCAAGGGGACGCCGGCCGCTTCGGGCTGGGGTTCGAGGTGAACGAGTCCGGCCGGGTGCGGGTTCCCGCCTACCGGGGCACCACCGCCGTCCGCTACGCGCAGGCCGGCTGAGAGGGCCCCGGATGGCACTGGTACTCGTCATCGACAACTACGACAGCTTCGTCTACAACCTCGTCCAGTACCTGGGGGAGCTCGGAGCCGAGCCGCTCGTCTTCCGCCACGACGAGGCCACGCTGGATCAGATGATCGACCTCGACCCGGCTGCGGTGCTGGTCTCGCCCGGGCCCGGCCGGCCCGAGGACGCCGGCGTGTCCAACGAGGCCATCGCCACCTTTGGCGAGCGGGGCGTCCCGGTGCTGGGCGTGTGCCTCGGCCACCAGTGCATCGGCCAGCTCTACGGCGGGCGGGTGGTCCGGGCCGACCAGGTCATGCACGGCAAGACGTCGCAGATCCGCCACGAGGGCCGGGGCCTGTTCGAGGGTCTGCCCAGCCCCCTGGAGGCGACCCGCTACCACTCGCTGATCGTGGAGCGGTCGTCGATCCCCGACGTCCTGGAGGTGACGGCCGAGACGGAGGACGGCGTGGTGATGGGCCTGCGCCACCGGGACCTCCCCGTCGAGGGCGTCCAGTTCCACCCCGAGTCGATCCTCACCGAAGGCGGCCACCAGCTCCTCCGGAACTTCCTCGCCCGCGCCAGCGCCTCCTGAGGGAAGACAAAGCCCGCAATGAAGGGGGACGGGGGTGGCCGGACCTTTCGGGCCCGCTCCTGGAACTGGTGACATCCAGTGGCCCTTTCGGGCCAACTGGCGTCACCAGAACGCGTGAGCTTCACCCGGATCACGGGAGGCGGGCGACGGAGCCCTTCACCACGGCGAGACCGTCGGCCACCAGCCCCTTCAATGCGTCTTCATCCAGTCCGGCGACCGCCTGCGGCCCCTCCCGCAACGCCGCCAGCACCACCCCGCGGCGCTGCCGGAACGATCCTTCATAGCGCTTTTGCCTTTGCCGGGGCCGCCCCACGCCCAGATCGACCAGCGCCGGATCGGCGGCGGTCGCGCAC
>JBOGFO010000651.1:0-2156 GCA_050743445.1 Acidimicrobiia bacterium | reverse complement strand
ACGCCGCCCCGCTCGACCTCGACGATGTGATCCTGGCCTGGCCCGCCGCCCTGGCCGGGTTCAAGCCCCGGCTCAAGGCGATGGCCAAGGAAGCACAACCCGTCCGGGTGCTGGGCGAGACGGTCGTCCTGGGGGTCCCGGCCCGGTACCAGGCCCATCATCTGCCCTCGATCACCGCTGAGGCCCCCACGGTGGCCGCCGCCCTGACCGCCGAGCTGGGACGCCCCGTCCGGATCAAGGTCGAGGTCGACGACACCCTCACCCTCTCCGGCGACGCCCCGCCCCCACCCGCCGAGGAGGACGACGGGACCCCGGACCAGAGCCGGGTAGATTCTCCCCTCGACCTCGTGATCGAGACCTTCGGGGCCACGGTGGAGAGCGAGACCGTACGGGAGTGACCTGGCCCAAAGGAGGGTGGCCGTGCCCAGTCAGAATGAGATGAACCAGATGTTGAAGCAGGTCCAGAAGATGCAGGCCGACATGGCCGCCGCCCAGGAGGCCCTCGGCGCCGAGACGGTCGAGGCCTCCGTCGGAGGCGGCGCGGTGAAGGCCGTGGTCAGCGGGACGGGGGCACTGGAGTCGATCGAGATCGACCCCGGGGCCGTCGACCCCGACGACGTCGAGATGCTCCAGGACCTGATCGTGGCCGCCGTCAACGAGGGTCTGCGCCAGGCGCAGGAGCTCCAGGCCAAGCGGTTCGGCGGCATCACCGGCCAGCTCGCCCCCGGTCTCGGCAACCTCCTCGGTTAGCCGCCGACTCCATGTTTGAGGGGCCGGTCCAGGACCTCGTCGAAGAGCTCGGCCGCCTCCCCGGGGTCGGCCCAAAGTCGGCCCAGCGCATCGCCTTCCACCTGCTGCGCCTGCCCGCCGAAGACGCCAAGCGCCTCGCCCGGGCCATCATCGAGGCCAAGGAGAAGGTGTCCTGGTGCCGGCGTTGCTTCAACATCGCCGTGGGCGAGCGGTGCCGCTACTGCCGCGACGTGGGGCGGGACCCGACCCTGGTGTGCGTGGTGGAGGACGCCCGCGACATCGTGGCCGTGGAACGGACCCGCGAGTTCCGCGGCCTCTACCACGTGCTGGGTGGCGCCATCTCACCCATCGAGGGCGTCGGCCCCGAGCAGCTCCGCATCCGGGAGCTACTCACCCGGGTGGGTGAGGAGGACGTCAAGGAAGTGATCCTGGCCACCAACCCCAATATCGAGGGGGAGGCCACGGCCATGTACCTGGCCCGCCTGCTCCGGCCCCTGGGCATCCGGGTGACCCGCATCGCCAGCGGGCTGCCCGTCGGCGGCGACCTGGAGTACGCCGACGAGATCACGCTGGGCCGGGCCCTGGAGGGCCGTCGCGAAGTCGAGGCCTGAGCAGTCGAGGCCTGGTCAGGCCCGGGCCGCCTTGGCCGCCGACAGGCCCTCGAGGAACTCCTCCGCGCTGGCGGCCGGAGGGACGCCCGGGACCCGGGGCCGGATGCGGGCGGCCAGCTCCTCCCCCAGCTGGAGGCGGGCACCCGGGTCGAGGCTGAAGCGCCGCTCCAGGAAGCGGCGCACCGTGGCCACCTCATCCGGCGTCACCCCGCTCACGTCCCAGCCGGCGTAGCGGTCGGCACCGGCCCACTGGACCGGGCCGGTCCAGCCGGCAGGAGGGGCGAGCCCGGGACGGATCTCCCGGATGACGAGGGTGCCGGCGGCCAGGTCGCCGACGCGCTGGTGGCGGGCGGTGAAGAGGATGCAGAGCACCCCGACGGGCAGGATCCCCACGTCGACCAGGCGCAGCAGGTTGCGGATGGCGGCGGCCAGGAAACCGGGTGGCTCGCCCCCGGAGCGGACCACCCGGATCCCGAGGACCCGTTTGCCCGGCGACCGGCCCGAGTTGAAGGTCTCGAAGGCCGTGTCATAGCCGAAGAGGACGAGGAAGGTGGCCCCGATCAGGCTGGCGGTCAGCACCCCGCCGGCCAGGTCGGCCGGGGTGGCCAGGATCAGCCCGCCGATCCACAGGGAGAGCAGGATGACGTTGATGATGACGAAGTCGATCAGGGAGGCGGCCAGGCGGGAACCGAGGCCGGCCAGGACCATCTCGATCTCCACGCCCTCCGGCGTGGGGACGGAGATGCGATCCTCGTAGTCCACATGACGAACCTAGACCGCTTCCGCCGGGAACGG
>JBOGFO010000650.1:0-4994 GCA_050743445.1 Acidimicrobiia bacterium | reverse complement strand
ACCGACCCGGCGGTGCTGCGGGTGCCCTTCTACCACCGCAACATCGACTACGACGAGGTGATCTTCTACCACCGGGGCGAGTTCTTCTCCCGGGCCGGGATCACCGAGGGAATGCTGACCTTCCATCCCTCGGGCATCCACCACGGGCCCCAGCCGAAAGCGGTGGAGCGCTCGCGGGAACGGGGCCCCGGCGGCCATGCCGACGAGGTGGCGGTGAACATCGACGCCCGCCGGCCCCTGCATCTCACGGCGGCCGGCACCAGGATCGACGTCGCCGCCTACGACCGCTCGTGGATGGACGGCGATCGTTAGCACCACCAAGTCCTGATGCGCTTCGCCACCTTTCTGGTGCCCGGTTCGCCGATCGAGCGGGTGGGGGTAGTGGACGGCGAGCAGATCTGCGCCCTGCCGGCGGGGCCGGCGCTCAGCGATCTCCTCGGTGATCTCCCCGGCGCCGGGCACCTGGCCATGGGGTCGCCGGATGAGGTCTTCGCCCTGAGCGAGGTGCGCCTCCTCGCCCCGGTGCCCCGCCCGCCGTCGATCCGGGACTTCTACGCCTTCGAGGATCACGTCCGGACGGCGCGGTCGACCCGGGGCCTGGAGGTGGATCCGCTCTGGTACGACCTGCCGGTCTTCTACTTCTCCAACCCGGCCGCCGTCACCGGACCGGGGCAGGACATAGCCGTCCCCCCCGGCTGCGCCGAGCTCGACTACGAGCTCGAGGTGGCGGTGGTCGTCGGCCGGGCCGGGTCCGATCTCACGCCCGCCGAGGCCGAAGCCCACATCGCCGGCTACATGGTGATGAACGACTGGAGCGCCCGTGACCTTCAGCGGGCCGAGATGCGCCTCGGCCTCGGGCCGGCCAAGGGCAAGGACTTCGCCACCAGCCTGGGACCGGTGCTGGTGACACCCGACGAGCTTGAGCTCCACCGCCGCGACAAGGCCTTCGACCTCACCATGTCGGCCAGTGTCAACGGCGCCGAGTGGTCCCGGGGTCGCCTGTCCGACCTCTACTGGAGCTTCGGGGAGATGCTGGCCCACGCCTCACGGGGCACGGTCCTGCGGGCCGGCGACGTCATCGGCTCGGGGACGTGCGGGACGGGCTGCATCCTGGAGCTGGCCGCCGTGCACGGCACCGAGGCCTACCCCTGGCTGCGTCCGGGCGACCGGGTGGACCTGGCCGTCGAGGGCATGGGCACACTGGCCGGCACCGTGGTGGGTGCCGGCCCTTGATCCAGCCGGGTCAGGCCTGGGGGACTTCCTCGCCCCGGACGTCGACCTCGGTCGCCGGCGCCGTCTTCGGAGCACCCGCCCCCGGCCCTGGGCTGACCCAGGTCTCCTCTCCGAGGAGCACCTCGAGGAAGGCACGGAGCTCGGCCAGACCTTCGACGCGGGCCCGGTAGTACCGCCGGGTCCCCTGGCGCCGTTCGGTGACGAGTCCGGTGTCCTTCAGGATTCGAAGGTGTTGAGAGACCGCCGGCCGACTGACTTCGAAATGGGCGGCGATCTGCCCCGCCGTCAGTTCTTCGTCCCGAACCAGCCGGACGATTTCCCGCCGGTGGCGCTCGGCGATGGCCCGGATCGCAGCTTCCACGGCAACATTAAAGCCTGTCAGCACACCATTCCTCAAGTGCGGACTTAAGTAAACAGGAGAGAACCCCGGTAACAGGCGTTTTCGCGGGTACCGGTACCTCCCGGTATCTTCGTCCGATGGCCCCTGCACCGGTTCAGATCGTGCCCTCCGTACTGCCGGCGGACTTCGCCCGATTGGGTGAGGGGGTGGCCGCCCTGGAGAAGGCCGGAGTGGACCGCATCCAGTGGGACGTGATGGACGGGCACTTCGTCCCCAATCTCACCTTTGGCCCCGATGTCATCGGTGCTTGCCGGTCCCACTGCGAGGTGCCCTTCGAGGCCCACCTGATGGTGACCAACCCCGATCTGCTCCTCAAGAACTACGTGGACGCCGGCTGCGAGCTCGTGATCGTCCACGCCGAGACGTGCACCCATCTCCACCGCACGCTGGGCTCCATCCACGAGCTCGGGGCCAAGGCCGGCGTGGCCCTCAACCCCTCCTCGCCCCTGGAGCTGATCCGCCACGTCCTCGACCTCATCGACCTGGTGCTGGTCATGACGGTGAACCCCGGTTTCGGTGGGCAGGCCTACATCGCGACGATGGAGCCCAAGATCGCCGAGGCCCGGGTCCTCATCGAGGCGTCGGGGCGCGCCATCGAGCTCGAGGTCGACGGCGGCATCGGGCCCAGCACCATCGCGGGGGCGGCGGCGGCCGGGGCCGACGTGCTGGTGGCCGGCAGCGCCCTGTTCCGGGACCCGGAGGGGCTGGAGCACGCCGTGTCCGACCTGCGGGCCAGGGCCGAGGCCGCCCGGGGCTGAACGCCCCGGATCTCCGGGGCCGAATCGCCCATCGCGCCCGTTTCTTCCGGGGCGGGCAGGAGGCGGCACCCCGACCGTAGAAACCAAGGCCGCTGGGAGCCGGTATCCCCCCCGAGCCCCGAGGTTCACCCTTGACGAGCTGGCGCATCGATCCAATTGACGAACCGGTGCTGCGGGAACCCCGCCGCCCGAGGATCGTTCGCGTCATCGCCGTGGCCGTCGCCTCACTGCTGATGGCCAATGGCGTGATCCTGGCCGAGCACTACGCGAAGAAGGATTTCGCCGATCTCCTGGCCGACGGGGTGCGCGACGCCCGCGGCGCCCTGGCCCGCGCCCTCGACCCCGACGCGCAGGAGCAGGTTCTCGGCGGCGTGGAGCAGACGACCACCACCACCGCGCCGGGCGCGGCACCGGAGTCGACCACGACCACCACCGCCCCGCCGACCACCGACACCACCGCGCCGGCCGGCCCGGCGGTCACGGCCCCGCCCGTCAGCGCTCCGCCCAAGGCCGTTCCCGTGGTCAACCCCATCGAGCAGGCCGTGACCGTCCTCTCCGCCTTCGTGGAGAACGAGCGGGGCCTCAAGTTCAAGTCGCCGGTGGCCCTCAAGATCCTCGAGGACGGCCTGTTCAAGGCCCGGCACGCCGAGCGCCGGCTGGCGCCCCTGGAGGCCGAGGCCCGCCAGGCGCAGGGTGTGCTGCGGGCTCTGGGCTTCATCGCTCCCGACGTCGACCTCGCCGCCCAGGTGAGGCGGCTCTCCACCGGATCGGCCACGTCGTTCTACGACGCCGGCGCCAACGAGCTGGTGGTGAAGGCCGGCCAGCCCACCCCCTTCACCCTCAAGATGCTCGTCCACGAGCTGACCCACGCCCTCAACGACCAGCACTTCGAGCTGGAGCGCCCGGCGCTCAACGGCGCGGTCAACGAAGCCGGCGCCGCCTTCGACGCCGTCATGCAGGGCATCGCCGCCCGGGTCGAGGAGCGCTTCCTGGCCGGCCTCAACGCCGCCGACAAGAAGTCCGTCGAGGACGAGCAGCGCCGGCTGGCGGGCCAGATCCCCCGGGACATCCCGCAGTACGTGCTCGTGAGCTTCGGGTTCCCCTTCACCGCCGGCCTGCGCCTGGCCAACGCCCTGGCCACCGCCGGGGGGCAGGGCAAGCTCAGCAGCGCACTCCAGGGCCCGCCGGTCTCCACCGAGCAGGTGCTGCGCCCCGAGAAGTACGCCGCCGCCGAGGCGCCGCGGCCCATCGCCGCCCCCGCCGCCGACGGCCCGGTCGTGATGCAGGGCAGCCTGGGCCAGCTCAACCTGTCCCTGATGCTGGCCGAGGTCCTCGAGGCGGGCTACGCCGAGGGTGCGGCCGACGGCTGGGGTGGCGACAGCTGGGTGGCCTGGGAGAACGGCGGCCAGACCTGTGTGCGGCTGGCCATCGACATGGACAACGCCGACGAGAACCTCGAGCTCTCCGAGGCACTGATCGACTGGGCCGCCGAGCGGCCGGGCGCGACGGTCGAAGGGGCCGGGCCCTTCACCGTCACCCGCTGCGTTTAGTTCCGCTCAGTCGGCGAGGCGCTTGTCGAGGTCCTTGAGCTGATCGACCAGGACGCCCGGGAGCTGTTCGCCGAAGGTCTCGTAGTGCGCCTCGATCTGGGGTAGCTCGGCCCGCCAACCGTCCCGGTCGACCTTCGTGAGCGCGGCCAGGACGTCCGGGTCGACGTCGAGCCCGGTGGTGTCGAGGGCCCCGTCGGCGGGCACCTTGCCGATCGGGGTGTCGACGGCGTCGCCCTCGCCGGTCACCCGTTCGATGACCCACTTGAGGACCCGGATGTTCTCGCCGAACCCGGGCCACAGGAACGAGTTGTCGTCGCCCCGGCGGAACCAGTTGACCCAGAACAGCTTCGGGAGCTTCTCGGGGTCGGTGGCGGCCCCGATCTCCAGCCAGTGGGCGAAGTAGTCGCCCATGTTGTAGCCGCAGAACGGCAGCATGGCGAAGGGGTCGAAGCGCAGCTTCCCGACGGCGCCGGCCTGGGCGGCGGTGGTCTCCGAGCTCATGATCGAGCCGAGGAACACACCGTGCTCCCAGTCGAAGGCCTCGGTCACGAGCGGCACGTTGGTCGCCCGCCGGCCGCCGAAGAGGATGGCCGAGATCGGCACGCCGGCCGGGTCCTCCCATTCGGGGGCGATCGAGGGGCACTGGGCGGCGGCCACGGTGAAGCGGGCATTGGGGTGGGCGGCCGGCGTTCCCGACTCCGGCGTCCAGTCCTGGCCCTTCCAGTCGACGAGGTGGGCCGGCGCGTCGGTGAGGCCCTCCCACCAGACGTCGCCGTCGTCGGTCTCGGCGACGTTGGTGAAGAGGCAGTTGTCGCTCAGCGTCGCCAGGGCGTTGGGGTTGGTCTGGTCCGACGTGCCGGGGGCGACCCCGAAGAAGCCGGCCTCGGGGTTGGTGGCGTAGAGGCGCCCGTCGGGCCCGAACTTCATCCAGCAGATGTCGTCTCCGACGGTCTCGACCTTCCACCCCGGGAGGCTCGGGATGAGCATGGCCATGTTCGTCTTGCCGCAGGCCGACGGGAACGCCGCCGCCACGTAGCGCTTCTCACCGTTGGG
>JBOGFO010000649.1:0-7126 GCA_050743445.1 Acidimicrobiia bacterium | reverse complement strand
GTCGGGGGCGGGCCGTTCGTCATGGCGCAGACCGGGGGGTCAGGCGGCGGCTCGGCCGGCGGCGGGTCGGCAGGGGGCGGGCCGGCCGGGGCCACCGGGTCATCGGGAAACTCCGCCGGGAACTCGGCGGGGAATTCCGGTAACTCACCCCAGGGCGGTTCGGGCTCGCAGCCGCGGACGACCACCGGCGGCGCCCCGGTGGCGGCAGCACCCGAGGACGGAACCTCCGGCGGATCGGGGGGTTCCGTGGGCAGGGGCGGCAGCAGCCCGAACGGGGACGACGACGGCGGCGGCGCCGGCGGGGGAGGCGGGACCGGTAACACGAGCCCGAACGCGCCGGGCGACACGGGTCCCGGCGACACAGGCCCGGGAGCCACCACGCCGGGCGACACCAGCGGAGCCACCCCCTCTACCGAGGCGCCCGCCGCCACCACACCGACGGGGCCCACCACCACCATCCCCGTCACCCAGTCGACCCTGCCCCCGAACCTGCCGGCGGAGGCGGCCCCCACCCGGGAGGTGGGATGCGGGACGGGGGCGCCGGCGTCGCCCACCGGGGGGCAGGTCCGCTGCTACGAGGTCGTCGGCCGGCGCGACCGGGTCGAGATCGTGGGTGTCCCCGGGATCCCCATCCCGCTGCCGTTGCCGGTTCCGCTCGTGGTCCCGGTGATCAACGACACCGGCGACAGCGTCAGCAACGACGTCGACCAGCGGACGTTCGTCTACGTCGACGTCGACAACCAGCGGGTCCTCGACGCCGAGAGCTTCGCCCAGGCGGTCGGCCAGAGCATCATCGCCACGCTCCTCGTGCTGCTCGGCGTGGCCCTGGTCATCCTGGTCGTCGCCTTCCTGCTGTTCCGCCGGGGTGGCTCGGGACCGGCCGCACCCCCGGGACCGGGCGGACCGCCGGTGCCGGGTCCGGGCGGGACGTGGGTCTACTACCCGCCCGGGACTCAGGCCCAGGGCGTTCCCCCGGCTCCGCCGGCGCCCGGCGGGCCGGAGTCGTGGCCGCCCCCGCAGGAGCCGGCATGAGGGGGGACACCCCCCGGCCCCCGGGCGTGATGAGGGGTCCGCGCCCGAGCTGGTTCACCGTCGTCCTGGCCGCCCAGCTGGCCGCCGTCACCGGCTTCAGCGTGGCTCGGGGCAGCCGGCGGATCGTGGCCTACCTGATCGTGTGGTCGGTGCTGGCCCTGCTGGTGCGGGCCGGGCACCGGCGCTGGCCGTTGCCCCGGGCCACGCTGGTGGCCCTGGCGGTGGGCGGCGCCCTCCACCTGGCCGGTGGCCTCCTCCCGTCGCCGAATCCGGACGTGCCCATCCTCTACGAGACCTGGCTCATCGAAGGCGTGCTCAAGTTCGACCAGGTCGCCCACGCCGTCATCTCGGCGGTGGTCACCGTGGCGCTCTTCCAGGTGCTGGGCCACTGCGTCGACCCCCGCCGGGCAGGGCCGGTGGCCCGGGCCATGCTGGCCCTGTTGGCCTCCTGGGGCTTCGGGGCCGCCAACGAGCTGTTCGAGTTCCTGTCCTCACTCCGCTTCGCCGACGCCTACGTCGGTGGCTTCGAGAACGCCGGCTGGGACCTCGTGTTCAACACCTTCGGGTCCCTGATGGCGGCGATCTGGTGCGCCGCCGCCGGGGTAGAGAGAGGCCATGGAGACCACACTCGAGGTGCGCTGGTTCGGTCCGGGCAGTCCGCCTGACGCCGTCACCGGTCGCTTCGACGCCCTCGGGGCCTCTGGTCCCCAGAAGCGGACGGACGCGTACCTCGTCCTGCCGGGCAACGACACACTCGGCGTAAAGCTCCGGGAGGGCGGCACCGCCTTCGAGCTCAAGCTCCGTCAGGGCGACGACCACCCGGCCGCCTTCCCCTCGGGGCCCGCGGGTCGCGTCGAGCGCTGGCAGAAGTGGTCCTTCCCCGTCGGCGACGACGCCTGCCGGGCCGCCCGGCTCGGGCTCCCCGGCGAGTCGCTGGTGGACGTGGCGAAGTCCCGGCGCCTCGTGGCCTACCGGCTCGGCGCCGACGGCACCGCGGCCCTGGCCCGTGACCGCGCCGGGGACGGATGCAGCGTGGAGGTCACCACGCTCGACGTGGCGGGCGGCCATTGGTGGTCGGTGGGCTTCGAGGCCTTCGGCGCCGAGCAACGCCTGGCCGATGCCCTGGCGGCTGCGGTCGCCGCCTTCTTCGCCGACGCGGGCTCGGCCGAAGAGCTGGCCGGCGCTCCGTCTGGCGGCTACCCCGCCTGGCTCGGCGAAATCACCTGACCGGCCTCCGCAACCTCAACCTCGACGTCAATCTCAACTTCAACTTCAATCTGGGCCCGGGTGCCGCCGACGGAAGTGGACCGACCCGCCTTTCTTGTCAGCGTTCTGCCAGTGCTTGCTGGCAGAACGCTGACAAGAAACGCTGACAAGAATGGGACGGGTCACCCGACCTTGACCCACCGGGGTTCCCCCCGGGTCACCGTGAAGCGGGCGGCGCAGTGCTCGGCCGGGTCGCGGTGGCGGACGGTGGCCACATGCCACCACTGGGCTTCAATCTCGCCCGGGGTGATGTCGAGGACGACGTAGCCGTGGCGGGCGGTGTCGAGGAACCGGACGTGGGAATTGGTCAGCCGGAGCAGCCATTCCAGGCCGTGACGGCCCCCCGGCAGCTTCGGGGCCAGAGCCTGAGCGAAGGTGGGGGCGCTCACCGCCGGAGCGGACACCTCAACCGTTGGGCCGAGATCGGACGCCCAGGAGGAATGGAGGTCTCCGCTCAGCACCACCGACTCGCCCCGGTGGGCACCGAGAAGCTTGAGCAACCGGTCCCGCTCGCCGGGATAGCCGTCCCACATCCCGGAGTTGACGCCGATCCGGCCCGGCGCCACCGCCACCGGGGCGACCATCACCTGGCTCGTCACCAGGCGCCATCCGGCTGACGGCCGGCTGAGCTCGCGTTCCAGCCAGCGCCACTGCGCTCTCCCGAGCAACCGCCGGCGACGGTCCCAGACCCGGAACACGGGCCGGCGTCCGGCGGCGGGCTCGTCGCGCCCGGCCAGGCGGGTGTCGAGCATCACGACCTGGACCAGGTTGCCGAGCCGGATGTCCCGCCACAGCCGATTGGGCTCCGACGGGTCGGGCAGGCGCAGCGGCGTCCACTCCCGGTAGGCCCGGGTGGCGGCCTCGAGCCGTGGGCGCCAGTCGCCGTCGGTGGCGGGTTCGTGCCGGGCGGCGCCGCCGGCCCAGGCGTTCCCGGCGAGCTCGTGGTCGTCCCAGATCGCCACCATGGGGTGCCGGGCCAGGAGGGCGATCCAGTCAGGATCGGTGCGGTACTGGGCGTAGCGGCCGCGGTAGTCGGCCAGGGTGATGACCCGTTCGGGACCATCGTGCCGGCGTACCCCCCGGCTGCGCCGGGCCCGGTCCTCGTAGATGGAGTCGCCCAGATGCAGGACGACGTCGAGGTCACGCTCGGCCAGCCGTCCGTAGGCGTTGAAGAACCCCGTCTCGTAGTGGGAGCAGCACACGACGCCGAGCCGGAGCCGATCGACCGGTCCGGTGGGCGCGGTCCGGGTCCGACCGACCGGAGACGACGCCTCCCCGGATGAGAACCCGTACCAGTAGGTGCGGGCCGGCTCGAGTCCGCTCACCACCACCTGGACCGTGAAGTCGTCCTCCGGAGCCGCCTCCGCCGCACCCTCGACCACGACGTGGGCCAAAGCCTCGTCGGTCGCCACCCGCCACCGGACCGGTACCGGCGCCGCCTCCCCTCCGCTCACCCGGGTCCAGATGACGACCCCGTCGGCGGCCGGGTCGCCGCTGGCCACACCGTGGCGGAAGGAGATCAGCCGGGGTCCCGGGGCAGGCCGAGAACCCGCTCGGCGATGATATTGCGCTGGACCTCGGCGGTGCCGCCGCCGATGGTGAGGGCGGGGGAGAACAGGAAGCCCACCGTCCAGGGGAAGGGTCCGGGAAGGGTCGTCGGATTCTGCTGAGTGAGCATGCCGTGGGCGCCGCACAGCTCGACCGCCAGCTGGAACAGCTTCTGGCCGTGATGGTCGGCCAAGGCCTTGCGGACGGACGCCTCCGGCCCCGGTTCCTGCTTGCTCACCTGGGCCGAGAGGGTCCGCAGACGCAGGAAGCGCAGCACCTCGGCCTCCACGTAGATGGCGGCCAGCCGCTGGCGGGTCACGGCGTCGAGCTCGAGGCCGGCGTCGATCCCGGCCCGGGCGGAGTCGAGGAGATCGGAGGCGGACGGGCCCCGTCCCCACAAGGCGCCCTCGGCCGACAGCGCCACCCGTTCGTTGCCCAGCGTCACCCGGGCCAGCCGCCAGCCGCCGCCTTCCTCGCCGACGAGGTTGGCCGCCGGGATGCGCACGCCGTCAAGGAAGACCTCGTTGAACTCGGCCGCCCCGGTCATCTGGCGGATGGGCCGGATCTCGATTCCGGGCGCGTGCATGTCGACGACGAAGTAGGAGATGCCGCGGTGGCGGTCGGCGTCCGGATCGGTGCGGGCCAGGAGAATGCCCCATCGGGCCTGGCGGGCCAGGCTGGTCCACACCTTCTGGCCGTGCACCACCCACTCGTCACCGTCGCGGACCGCCCGGGTGGCGAGCGAGGCGAGATCGCTGCCCGCCGCCGGTTCGGAGAAGAGCTGGCACCAGACCTCCGAGCCGTCGAGGAGGCCGGGCAGGAACCGGCCGTGCTGTTCCTCGGTGCCGGCCAGGAGCAGGGTGGGGCCGGCCCAGCCGATCCCGATCGGGTTCTCGGGACGGTGGACACCGGCCCGCCGCAGCTCCTCGTCGATCACCAACTGCTCGGCGGGCGACGCACCGAGCCCCCAGGGTGCGGGCCAGTGCGGTGCGGTGTACCCGGCGGCGGCGAGGCGGCGGAACCAGTCGGCGGGCGGCTTCCCGTCCGGACCGAGGGTGCCGGCCAGGAACTCCCGGACCCGCTGGCGGGCGCCTTCTGCCTCCGGGGGCAGGTCGAAGTCCATACGGCCGGAACCTACCCGGGGGAAACCGCTAGGCCTTGAACTTGTCGGGGAACTGGACCACGAGGGCCTCGGCCAGGGGGTTGGCGAGGGCCTTCATGTGGTCGGCCGCCGTCCGCATCTTGTTGTAGGCGTCGGCCAGGTCGTTCTTGCTCTGGGCGTCGATGACGTCCTTCAGGGTGAGGACGTGGGTCTTGACCAGTTCGGTCAGCGTCTCCTTGGCCAGGGCCGGGCTGGCAGTGGAGAGGAAGGCGCCGAAGTCCGCGCTGTACTGCACGAGGTCGTTGACCGCCTTGTCCTGCTTGACCTTGTCTTTGGCGGCGAGGCCGGTGGTGTACTCCACCATGAAGCCGATGTGGCGTTCCCACTGTTGCCCGAAGGCCCGGCCGGCGTCGGCGCCGTAGATGTTGGACATCGCCTCGGTCAGCGAGTTGGTGTTCGACTTGAGCGCCGAGGCGGCGGCCATGAAGTCCTCGGTCCGCCCCCCCAGGGCGGCGCCGGTGGCTCCCGTCGCCAGGAAGACGTGTTCCCGCAGGCCCATGTTGAGCGTCGTGACCAGGGTGGCGCCGGCACCCTCGGGGTTGCCCGCCACCTTCTCCGGGAACTTGGCCGCCATGGCGGTGGTGAGACCCTCGGCGATGAGGCCCATGTGGCCGGCGGCGACCCTCAGCTCGGTGTAGGCCTTCACCGGATCGTTGGCCGCCTGGGCGTCGATCACCGACTTCAGGGTCGTGACGTGCTTCGAGACCAGCTCGGTGACGGCCTCCTTGGTGAGCGAGGGGAGGATCGAGGTGATGAAGGCGCCGAAGTCTCCGGCGTAGGCGGTCAGCTCGGTCACGGCCTGGTCCTGCTTGGCCTGGTCCTTGGTCGCCACACCCTGCGCGTAGCTCACGACCATGGCGATGTGCTGCTTCCACAGCGGGTCGAACGCCTTGCCCACCTCGTCCCCGAAGACACCGGCCATGGTTCCGGTGAGCGTGTTGGAGTTGCCCTCCAGGGCGGCGCCGGCGGCGGTGAACTCGTCGGCCCGCCCGCCCAGCGTGGCGCTCGTCGCCGCCGCGGCCAGGATCACGTGCTCCTGGAGGAGCCCGTTGAGGGTGGATCGGGTCTGCGCCGCGCCGCTGGCCGGTCCGGGGTCGCCGGTGGCCTCGGCCGTTTCTCCGGGCGCCCCGCCGTCGTCCGCCGCCCCGTCGTCGCCCCCACCGCAGGCGGCACCGAAAACCAGAAGTACCAATCCCACGGTGACTGACCGGAACCACCGATCTCGCATCATGAGGCCGAGCCTAAACCTCGACACCCGGACCGCGGTGGAGGGCTCTCATCCGGTCCGGTCCCCGGCTCCGAACACTGGTTGACTATGTCAATCGACGACATGCGGGACGCCAGCGACGCCACCCTGGTGGTGTCCATCGGCCGCTGGCACCAGGAGGCCCTGGCCGAGGCCTACCGCCGCCATGCCGGCGCCGTCTTCGCCCTCGCCCGTCGCCTGCTGACCGAGCGCTCGCTGGCCGAAGAGGTCGTCCAGGAGGTCTTCCTCCGGCTCTGGCACCACCCGGAGAAGTTCGACCCCGACCGCGGTTCGCTCCGGTCCTACCTCCTCGCCCAGTGCCACGGCCGGGCCGTCGACCTCCTGCGCTCGGAGCTCTCACGCCGGGCCCGCGAGCAGCGCGACGCGGCCGCCACCGCCGAATCGGGCTACGACCTCGAGCACGCCGTGGTGGACCTGGCGGTGGCCGAGGAGGTCCGCGAGGCCATGGCCGTGCTCGCTCCGGGGGAGCGGCGGGCGATCGAGCTCGCCTACTTCGGCGGCCACACCTACCGCGAGGTGGCCAGCCTCCTCGACGAGCCCGAAGGTACCGTGAAGAGCCGCATCCGCTCGGGCCTGCGCCGGTTGCGCAGTGCCCTCGTCGACGCCGGGATCGGTGCGCCGTGAACCCGCCAAGCCACCAGGACATCCAGGAGCTGCTCGGCGCCTTCGCTCTCGACGCCGTCGACGAGGACGAGCGCGACCTGATCGAGGTCCACCTGGCCGGCTGCCCCCGGTGCCGGGCCGAGGTGGCCACCCACCGGGAGACGGCCGCGCTCCTGGCCAACGGCGGCGATCGCGCTCCCGAGGGCGTGTGGGCCCGCATCACGGCCAACCTCGAGGAGGTCCCGCCC
>JBOGFO010000648.1:0-8151 GCA_050743445.1 Acidimicrobiia bacterium | reverse complement strand
CCACCATGTCCCGCTCGGGGCCGGTGATGCGCCGGGCGGCGGGGAGAGCCGCCTCGGTTTCGGCCAGGAGGCGGCGCAGGGTGGCCGCCCACTCCGCCGGGGCGGCTTTGAGCGCGGCGATCTCGTCGGCTGTCGCGCAGCCAGCCGCCTCCGAGGAGGCGAGCGCCTCGAAGTTGATGTTCAGTTCGCTCTCCGGTCGGCTGTCGGGGGCTCACACCATGCGGCATCGGGACGCATGGCAGGCACCCCAGGGGTTGGCCGTCGACCCAAGGGGACGAACCAACCGTTCCTATCCTATCGGCTCCTTCGGGCGCCGCCGGTGCCGGAGGCGCTCAGTCAGTGGCCATGGCCGGCGGCGTCACCCGACTGTGGCTCGTGGATCAGGGTCTTGCCCGCCGCCTCCCAGGCCTTCATGCCCCCTTCGAGGTGGGACACCTTGGTGTACCCGGCGCCGATGAGGGCGTTCCCCGCCTCCTCCGACATGCGACCCGTCATGCAGTACAGCAGCACGTTCGAGCTCTTGTCGGCGGGCACCTGGGGGTCGCCCACGATCTTGTCGAAGGGGATGGCGGCGGTGGTGTTCTCGAGCTCGCCCTCGTAGGGGATGTGCACGTTGATCACGGTCGCCGCGCCCGGCATCCGGGTGGCGAACTCGTCGGGTGCAAGCCGGCCGAGGGCGACCTGGTCGGCTTCGGACGATTGGGCTTCGGGGGACTGGCCGCTGTCGGGGGAGCCGCACGCCGCCAGTCCGAAGGAGGTGACGGCGACCGCCAAGACGAGCAGCAGGCGTCGGGTCATGTCCGCGTTCCTACCCTCGGTCGCCGGGGTCTCACCCATCGAATGGGTTTGGGACGGCGACGACCCCACTGTCGACGGTGGTCGTGTCCTCCTCGGCGCCGGCTACGTTGACGAGTGCGAGCAGCCCGACGGCGCCGATGGCGGCGGCCACCAGCGTCCTGTGGGTCTTGTTCATGTCCTTCCTTTCATTGGGGCTTCGCTCGAGCCCGATGCGAAAATGGTCGGGCCGGGACCTCAGAAATCCCTCAGTTGGACATGGCAACCGGCATGGAGTGTTGGGGGTATGCGGCCCAAAACTGGTCCAAGACCTCTATGGTTAAGGGTGGGGCCGGGGGGCGTTATAGGACAAACGGTGAGGATCCGCCATGGGCGTACAGCGCACGAGCTTCGAGAAGTTGCAGCGGGAACGGCAGAAGAAGGCGAAGGCCGCGGCCAAGCGCGCCCGCCGCGAGGAGAAGGGGACGACCACCGAAGCCGGGGTGGACATCCGCCCCGAGACGGCTGACGGCCAAGAGCTGAAGCCCCTCTCGCCCGCTGAGCTGCTGCACATGGTGCAGGTCGTCCATGAGCGGTTCGAGGCCGGGAAGATCGATCTGGAAGAGTTCGAGGAGAAGAAGACCGAGCTGTTGGCCCGGTTGCCCGTGGACTGAAGCGAGCGCCGCCCGCAGCGTCCGAGAGGAGCGCCGGGACGTGACCGTTCAGCTCAACCACACCATCGTCGCTTCAAGGGACAAGAAGGTCTCGGCCGCATTCATGGCCGAGATCCTCGGGCTCCCGGAGCCGGCTCCGTTCGGTCCGTTCCTGGGCGTCCAGGTCGACAACGACGTCACGCTCGACTTCATCGACTCCGACCGGGAGATCACCCCCCAGCACTACGCCTTCCTCATCAGCGAGGCGGAGTTCGACGAGATCTTCGGCCGGATCCAGGCCCGGGGCCTGCCGTACTGGGCCGACCCTCACAAGGACCATCCGGGGGAGATCAACACCCGCGACGCGGGCCGGGGGGTCTACTTCGAGGGCCCCGACGGCCACTTCCTCGAGATCCTCACCCGCCCGTACGGCAGCGGGGGCTGAGCGTCTAGAACTTCCGGCCCGACGCCACCCGGCGGAGCTCGTCCATGTCCAGGGTCCGCAGCCGGGAGATGAGCTCCTCAACGGCGGGGGCGGGCAGGGCTCCGGACTGGCGGAAGACGAGGATCCCTTCCCGGAAGGCCATGATCGTCGGGATCGACGAGATGGAGGCGCCGGCGGACAGCTCAGGCTCGGCCTCCGTGTCGATCTTGCCGAAGACGATGTCCGGATGAGCCTTGGCGGCGGCGTCGTAGACCGGAGCGAAGCTCTTGCACGGCGGGCACCATTCCGCCCACCAGTCGATGATCACCATGTCGTTGTTGACGACGGTGTCGTTGAAGGTCTCTTTCGTCAGGTTGACGCTGCGCACGGGGCACTCCTGGTCGGACGTTCGGGATCCCATCATCGAACGCCGGAACATCCGGCGGGTATTCCGGTGAAGGAATATCAGATCTACCGGCGCTTGCGCAGGAGGCCCAGCACGCCGCGGGTCACCGTGTTGACCATCTGGCGGCCCTCCCGGGACTTGAGGTAGTCGACCACGGCGTTGCCGCTGTCCGGGGCCGCGGCCTTCCGGCGGCGCTTGGGTTCCGGCGGCGGGGCGGGTGGGACCTCGAGGTCGCTGATGTCGTCGATGACCGGGCGCGGTGCCTGCGGGGTCGCCGGCGGGGCGGCGGCTTCCGGGCCCCCCATCCGGGCGGCCAGCTTCTCCCGGGCCGACTCCCGGTCGATCTCGGCGGCGTACTTCGCCCACAGGGCATCTGCTTCCGCCGCCTTCGTCATCCCCTCCGCCTCGATGGCGGCCATGAGCGAGCGGGGCGGGCACAGGCGGGTCCACACCACCGGGGTGGGGGCGCCCCGCTCGGCGAGGATGGTGACCATGGCCTCGCCGATCCCCAGCTGGGTGAGGTCCTCCTCCAGGTCGTAGTCCGTGGTCTTGGGGTAGGTGGTGACGGCCGCCTTGAGGGCCTTGGCGTCCCGGGGGGTGAAGGCCCGCAGCGCATGCTGGATGCGGTTGCCGAGCTGACCCAGGATCTCCTCGGGGACGTCATCGGGCAGCTGGGTGACGAAGAAGACGCCGATGCCCTTGGACCGGATGAGGCGCACCGTCTGGGCCACCTGGTCGAGAAATCCCCCGGAGGCGTCGTCGAAGAGCAGGTGGGCCTCGTCGAAGAAGAACACCAGCTTGGGCCGGTCGAGGTCGCCGACCTCGGGGAGCTCCTCGAACAGCTCGGCCAGCAGCCACATGAGGAAGGTCGAGAACAGCTTCGGCTTGTCCTGGACGGCGGAGAGCTCCAGCAGGGAGACCACGCCCTGGCCCTCGGCCGTGGTGCGCAGGAGATCGGCCACCTCGAGCTCGGGCTCACCGAAGAAGGCCTCGGCCCCCTGGTCCTCCAGCTCGCCGATCTTGCGCAGGAGCACTCCCGCGGTGGCGCTCGACAGCCCGCCGATCCCCTTCAGCTCGGCCTTGCCCTCGTCGCTGGTGAGGAAGCGCAGCACCTCGGCCAGGTCGACGAGGTCGAGGAGGGGCAGGCCGGCGTCGTCGGCGTAGCGGAAGACGAGGGACAGCGACGACGACTGGGTCTCGTTGGCGTCGAGGACCTTGGCCAGGAGCTGGGGGCCGAAGGCGGACACGGTGGCCCGCACGGGCACGCCCGGCCCCAGGCCGCCGAGCGACAGGAAGCTCACCGGGAATCCGGCCGGGGACCACTCCACGCCCAGCTCGGAGACCCGGGCCGTCACCTTCTCGTTCGCCTCCCCCGGGCGGCTCATCCCGGCCAGGTCACCCTTCACGTCGGCGGCGAAGACCGGCACCCCGAGAGCCGACAGCTGCTCGGCCAGCACCTGGAGCGTCTTCGTCTTGCCCGTCCCCGTCGCTCCAGCGATGAGCCCGTGGCGGTTGCACATGGCGGCCGGGATGCGGACGGCCGCGTCGGGATGGACCGCCCCGGCCAGCATGCCCCGGCCGAGCTCGACGGCGGCACCCTCGCTGGCGTAGGCGGTGGCGATGCGATCGGCGAAATCGGCGCCGGTGTCGGTCTTCTCGCTCATGGGCGAGACACTAGGCCCGGCTCAGCTCGGCCAGCGTGGTGACCGTCCGCCAGTTGCGGATGGTCGCCGTCGCTCCCAGCTTCTTCTCGAACCAGTCGAGGCCGAGCTTGGAGCGCCCGAAGCCGTTGGGGCAGTGCAGGTAGACCTCGGCGTCGACGACGGCGAACTCGTCTCCGGGCGAGCGGTCCGGATCGAGGGTGGCCGCCGCGGCCTTGGTGGCCGGCGAGCCGAGGAAGGCGACGTGGAGGGCGGCCGGATCGGCGCCGGCGGCCAGGAAGGGGTTCCGCAACGTGGCGCGCTCCAGCTCCTTCGACGTTCGCAGCACCACGGGGACGGCGAGGCCGAGCCCGGTCTTGATGCCGGCCTCCATGGCGGCCGCGATCTCGGCGCTCGACCCGGACCCGGCCGTGAAGACCACGTTGCCGCTCTGGATGTAGGTCTGGACGTCGGAGTGGCCCAGCGACTCGACCAGCGCCCGCAGGGCGGGCATGGCCACCTTGTTCCGGGCCCCCAGGTTGATGCCCCTGAGCAGGGCCACATACGTGGTGGGCTTCTTCCCGGAGGCGCCAGGACTCATGGCCCCTGACGCTAGGCCCATAGCCTGCGGGCATGTTGCGTCCCGCTTTGCTCATCGCCCACGAGGTGGAGGCGGCGGTCGCCGCCGGCCGCCCCGTCGTCGCCCTGGAATCCACCGTGTTCAGCCTGCTCGGCCTGCCCGGCCCGGCGGGATCAGAGGCGCTGGCCCGCTCGATCGGCACGGTGACCGCCGGCGGCGCCCTCCCCGCGCTCACCGCCGTCCTCGAGGGGGTGGCGCGCGTCGGTGTCGACGAAGCCGACTTCAAAGCCGTGCTCGCCGCCGACCGGAAGGTGGGAGAGCGGGACCTGCCGGTCGCCGTGGCCCAGGGCTGGCCGGCGGCGGGGACCACCGTGTCCGCCTCCCTGGCCCTGGCCGCCGAGGCCCGGATCCCCGTCTTCGCCACCGGCGCCATCGGGGGCGTGCACCGGGACTGGGCCCGGACCGGAGACGAGAGCGCGGACCTGGCCGCCCTGGCCCGCCACCCGGTGGTCACCGTGTGCGCCGGGGCGAAGTCGTTCCTCGACCTCCCCCAGACGTTGGAGCGCCTCGAGACCCTCGGTGTCCCCGTCGTCGGGCTCGACACCGACGAGTTCCCCGCCTTCTACTCCCGGCGCAGCGGGCTCCGCCTGCCGCACATGGTGGGGACGGCCGAGGAGGCGGCTGAGGTGGTGACCGCCGCCCGCGCTCTGGGCTACCGGGGTGGGCTGCTCTTCGCCGCCCCCGTGCCCGAGGCCGACGAGGTGCCCTACGACGAGGTGGAGCCCATCGTGGAGGCGGCCCTGGAGGCGGCGGCCGCCGCCGGTGTGACCGGCGGGGCCGTCACCCCCTTCGTGCTCGAGCGGGTGGCGGCGGGGACGGATGGCCGCAGCGTGGCCGCCAACGTGGCGCTGGTCGAGGACAACGCCCGCTGGGCCACCGCCCTGGCCTGCGCCCTGGCCGGCTAACCGACCATCCGGCGTTCGTCCGGAACACCTGTCGTTCCGCAGGAACGCCGGAAGGTGCGGGCGGGCTAGTCGATGCAGCACTTCCCGTCGGGCGAGCTCTTGCGGTGCTCCTCCGCCGTCTGCTCGCCGTCGCAGCACATCTCCTTCTTCTCCTCGTCCTGGCCCTGGACGGGGTGCTCGTGAACATGCGTGGTCTCCGTCATTCCTGTGCTCCTCCCGGGTCGTCGGTGGTAGCGGTTTTCTTTCCGAATCGGGGGCCGGGAAACCGCATTTCCGCCCCGCCCGGTAAAGTTCAGGACGTGACCACGATCGACATTGCCCTCTACGAAGGCGTCGACGACCTCGATGTCGTGGGGCCCCTCGAGGTGCTCCGCAGCGCGGCGAAGGCCGGCGCCGACCTCACCGTCCGGCTGGTCGTCCGCACCGAACCGCTCGAGGTGCGCAGCGCCCACGGCCTCACCCTGCGGGCCGATGCCGTCTACGAGCCGGGGGCCGACATCCTCATCGTGCCCGGCGGCGTCTGGCGGAGCCGGGCCGACGCCGGAGCCTGGGGCGAGGCGGAGCGGGGCGACTGGCTGCCCCTCCTCCGGGACGCCGCAGAATCCGGGACGGTGATGGCCGGTGTGTGCACCGGTGGCATGCTGCTGGCCCGGGCCGGGGTGATCGGCCACCGGCCGGCCACCACGCACCGCAGTGCCCACGACGATCTGGCCGCCACGGGCGCCAAGGTCCTCGACCAGCGGGTGGTCGACGACGGCGACCTCGTCACCGCCGGCGGGGTCACCAGCGGGCTCGACCTGGCGCTGCGCCTCGTCGAGCGCCTGGTCGGGCCGGAAGCGGCGGAGCGGGAGGCGACCCGTCTCGAGTATCCGTGGCGGGCCGAGCCCGAAGCCGAGGCCGCGGCCGTGGCCGTGGCTCCGGCGCACCCGGCGCCGGCCGGCCACCGCATCGCCACCGAGAAGATCGACGGGGTGGTCTCGGCCCGCTGGGGCGGCGAGGTGGTCGCCCGCAGCGACGATGCCCTCCTGCTGCGGGAGGCCGGTCTCACTCCCGTCGTCTACTTCCCCCCCGAGGACGTCCGCATGGACCTCCTCACCCCCACCGAGCTCCACACCGTGTGCCCGTTCAAGGGTCAGGCCTCCTACTGGACCATCGAGGTCGGCGACCGCCGCTCCGACGACATCGCCTGGGCCTACCCCGAGCCGCTCCCGGGCCGCACCGACATCACCGGTCGCATCGCCTTCTACGCCGACCGCCTCGACTCCCTGGACCTGCCCGCCTAGCCGGCGACTTCCCGGTTCTTGCGTTCTTCCGGAACACGTGTCGTTCCGGAGGAACGCCAGAATCCGTTGCCCTCGGGGGTCACCCGGCGGGAGGGATGGCCCAGAGGGTGAAGCGGGTGAAGGCCACGAAGCCCATGCGCAGGAAGCCGGGGCGGGAGTAGTCGCTGGTGAAGGCGACCGCCGGCAGGTCGGGGGCGTCGTTCACCCGGGCCCACACCAGCGCTCCCCACACCCCCCGCCGGCGGGCCGCGGGCATGGTGGCGCCCAGGCAGAGGTTCACGACTCCGTGGGCCACGTAGGAGTTGCCCAGCGCGGCCGGCTCGCCGTCGCACAGACCGAGGCGGATCCGCAGGTCGGTGTCGAGGAGCGGGACGGGAAAGACCGACCCCGGCTCGAGGCCGTCCGCCTCGGGCATGGGGTAGCCCTCGACGGCGACGCGCTCGGCGGCGGCCAGGTCGGCGGCCGTGGTGGCCACCCGGACCTCCACGCCCGGCCGCGGTTCGGAGCCGGACGGAGCCGGTCCCCGGGCCACGAAGGCGGGGTGGCCGACCAGCGTCCAGCCCCGGGCCGTCAGGTCGGGCGTCGGCCAGATGGACAGGAGCATGGCGGCCGAGCTCCCGGCGGCGAAGAACGACTCGACCTCGTCGAGCACGGCGTCATCGGCCCTCAGCACCGGCCGCCGCACGATGGCCTGGTTGAGGTAGGAGATCGGGCCGGCGGTGTCGGCCAGGAAGACCTCCGGGGCGTCGAGCACCCGGCCACCCAGGGCCCGGGCGATGGTGGCGTTGACCTCGGCCTGGTTGTGGACGAACTGGCGCAGCAGGGTGTCGGCCACCGGCGTGTCCGGGAGCCATCCATGTTCCAGGGGTCGTTCGGCGAGGGCCACGCCGGCACACTAGCCAGGGGTCGGCCCGGTTCTCCGGGGTGCGCTTTCCCGTAGGGTTGGGACCGTGAACGACCTGATCGACGTCCCCCGCACCGTTGCCGTCCTGAACGAGATCGTCAAAGCCGAGCTGTCGGGCGTGGTCCGCTACACGCACTACTCGCTGGTCATCACCGGTCCGAACCGGATCCCCCTGGTCACCTTCATGCAGGGCCAGGCGACCGAGTCGCTGGTGCACGCCCAGCAGGCGGGCGAGATCCTCACCGGCCTCGGCGGCCACCCCGAGCAGGGCATCGCTCCCATCGAGGAGACCCACGACCACGACATCGACGAGATTCTGCGGGAGTCCATCGCCCACGAGAAGGCGGCGCTGACGCTCTATCGCAAGCTGCTGAAGTCGGTGGAGGGTCAGTCGGTGTACCTCGAGGAGTACGCCCGGACCCAGTTCGGTGCCGAGGAGATGGACATGCTGGAGGTGAACAAGCTCCTGCGGGAGTACACCATCGGCTAGTCCGGACGCGACGATCGCCGGCCCTTGGCGGA
>JBOGFO010000647.1:0-2367 GCA_050743445.1 Acidimicrobiia bacterium | reverse complement strand
CACGTCGACGACGTCGCCCTCGACGCCGGCCTGGCCGTCTTCGCCGGCCTCGAATCGCTGCCCAAGGCCACCGCCCTGGGCAGCTACTCCTACCGACTGTCCCGCAGCCATGGCCAGGCCCTGCTCGATTGGCCAAGGCGTCCATGTTGACGCGACTTACCCAGTCTGATGGATCTTATCTCTCCACCGGATAAGGTTCATCAAAGGCCGGCGAGTTCAGGAGACGCGGACCCGTGAGGGCCGACCGCCGATCCCCTCGACCTCGTCCTCGAAGTCGCCGAACACGTCCCTCTCGTCCTTGACTCCGGGACAGTTCGCGTCCTTGAGGGTCGGGACCCAGCAGACGTACACCTGCTGGCGGAAGACCTGCTTGCGCAGCTTCCCGTCCTGGCGGTAGCGGACCTCCACCCCCACAGCCTTTCCCGCCCCGTCGGGTCTGACCCGCAGGGCGAACATCACCGTCGCCTGCGGGTCTTCACTCGACGTCGGTGCGATCGGGGGGAACTCCGAGAGGGGCACGGCGCCGGGCAGAGGGTGCTCCAGCGCCGTGATCGGTGGCAGCTTGCCCTGAGCATCAGGTCGTTCCGGGAGGACTGAGAAGCCGAGGAGCTCGAGATCCGCGTCGAGGCGGAGCAGACGTGCGTCGACCAGCTGGACCGGTCCGTCGCTCACATTCCGGATGCTCACGATGCCGAGGGAGAGCGGGGTCTCGGGAGGGAGCGGCTGGAGGATGCCGCCCCCGCTCCCGGGCTCGAGGGCCGAGCCGGTCGGCGTTCCGCCGCTCTCCGACAGGGCGCTGGCGACGAGCGCCAGACCGGCGATCACCGCCAAGCCTGCGACCGCAGCGGCGAGAATCCGGGCCACCCGGCGGCGGTCACTCGTCCATGGCTGCGACACGCGTCCTCCCGGTGTAGGGATTTCCCGATTCGCCACACACGTCCCGAGGTCGCTCCCGGTGGTTCTTCCATCCCAGCTTGATCGAGTTCGTGTAGGCCACCGCCGCCTGCCTGCTGAAGCCGTAGATGGACGCCGCAGCCGAGTACTTCGAGGACTTCCCCTCGTCCCGCCAGCCATAGGTCCGTCCGGCCACCGGCTTGCGGAACCTCGGGTTGCAGGGAACGACCGGGTCGTACTGACTGATTGTAAGTCCCACCCGTCCACTTTTCGGGCTCCACCGTGCGGACGAAGAAGGGGCCGGGACTGGTGTGACTCCCGCACTGCCAGAGCACCTTGGCGTGCACCAACTCGATCTGGTACGCCTCCCGGAACCGTCCGGGGTAGGGCCCGTACTCGGCGTCGAAACCCCGACCGGTGCTGTTGGAGAAGGAGGACGAGCCCGCGACCTTCCAGTTGCCGCCTGACGCCTCGTAGCCCACATCCCACGAGGTGGTGCCGGTGTCGGCGTAGTTGATGACGTAGGACCAGTCGGGACCGACGTCGATGTCGGAGATGGTGCGCATGGCGTCGCGTCGCTCCTCTACGTAGCGGGCCGTGCAGCCCTTGTAGGGATCGCCTGGACCCTTCCAACCGAATTGACGGCCCGCCACCGGTGCCCTGGGCTCGCCCAGCTCGATGACCGCCGGCCGCTCGTCCCCACCTGGCCCGCTCGGTCGCCTCGAGGTGATCCATGGCGGCCAGGACCTCTCGCCGGGAGCCACCCGAGTCCCGTATCTGCTCGGCGCGTTCGGCGGCGTCGAGGGTGGAGAACCAGGCCGGCCGCGCCAACCCGCCCCCGGCCGGCCCATAGCGGACCGAGTCGGTGGCGATCGACCACGAGCCGTCGGCTCCCTCGCTGAAGAGCATCACGTGGAGCCAGCCTCCGGGCCGGCACTCCGCTGGGACGACGGGTGCCTCGGCGCGCAGCTCGAAGCGGCCGTCCCGACCCGCCTCGAGCTCAGTGGGATCGACTCCGGGGCGTCCACGCCCTCGTCAGCTGCGGGGATGCCCGAGGTCGGGGGCCGGACGAAGGCGCTCACCCTGGCCGGTGCCGGCCGGCCGAGACGGTCGATGACACGCCCGGCCCACAACAGCGGGGCCGGCGAGCCCGGCGCTGCCCCGGGCTTGGCGGCCAGAGCGACGGAGGCAGGGCCGGCGAGGATGGCCAAGGCGAGGAGAACCGAAAGCGGACGGCGGTCGGACACGGGACGACCTCCCTGGGGGACGATTCGTCCTAGAAACGACGTTCCGTCCGTTTCGTGACGTTCCCCGCGAGGCTGGGGTCCTCAGTGGTGTCACGAGAAGGCGGTCAGGCTCAGAGCTGGCCGACGTCAGCGACCCGCACCACGGCGGTGCCCGCCTCGTCGGAGGCGGCCAGGTCGACTTCGGCGCTGATGCCCCAGTCGTGGTCGCCGGCGGGGTCGTCGAAGG
>JBOGFO010000646.1:0-4936 GCA_050743445.1 Acidimicrobiia bacterium | reverse complement strand
GCCGAGGAGATGCACATGCTGGAGATGAACAAGCTCCTGCGGGACTACACCATCGGCTAGTCCGGACGCGACGATCGCCGGCCCTTGGCGGACCGGCGACCATCGGCGGAACAAATCAGGGCAAACGCTCAGCCGAGACGGCGGACATTCGCGGCCTGGGCGCCTTTCGGGCCCTGAGTGACGTCGAACTCAACCTTCTCGTTCTCAGCCAGCGACCTGTAGCCGGTCTCCTGGATGGCGCTGAAATGCACGAACACGTCCGCGCCGCCGTCGTCCTGGGTGATGAAGCCGTAACCCTTGTCGGCGTTGAACCACTTCACAGTTCCAGTAGCCACAAGCAATCCCTCCCTTCCTGGCCGGGTCGGACATCCCACGGTCCGTCGGCCTGTTCCGGCCGAAGCCGGGGTGAGGGAAGTGCTCGAACCGGTGCTGCGAAAGCGGTCATGCTCGGGTGCAACCCTCAGGAATCAGAATAGCGGCCCAGGATCTGCGATTTCGCCCCTGGAAATCGTTGGATCGGACCCCTTGGACTCGGTCAGACTGCCGCCCGAGGTCTGCTGCCCCGGCCCCTTCCGGCGCCATCGGGCGAGCCGTATCGGTGGCCATCCGCCCCTTGTGGAGAACCGGAGCGGGAGGTCATCGGCATGGAACTCGGCATGGATCTGAACGTACTGGCCCGGACCGTCGACGAGCAGGGCCACGGACCCGGCGCGGACGGGCTTCCGGCCTGCCTGTTCGGCGTGCGCCTGACGGGCGGCGCCGGCGGACCGGTCGTCCTCGAGGAGCTGGCCCGGGGTGAGGCCCGGGAGCTGCCCGAGGGGGTGAAGCCTCCGGCCGGCCTGGCCGCCATCGCGCTCACGACGACGGCCTGGGCCGCGCCGCTGGACGGGATCCGACCCGGCCGGCATCCCCAGCGCCGCCCCGTCCGCCTGACCGTCGTCATCGCCGGCGACGGCGAGGACGTGTCCGTCCTTACCGAACCCGGCGTGCCCGCCCAGGTCCTCCGGGACGGCGTGGGCCTCGTCCACCGGCGGATGGTCCGGTGCTGGGCCCGCCGCCCCGAGGGGCCGTGCGCGCCAAGAATCCTCCGGTGATCGCCAGCCTCAGGAGAGGTGCCCGGTGATGAGCCCGACGGCGCGGCCGGTGTCCTCGTGGAGGAAGAAGTGGCCACCGTCGACCAGGGCGAACTCGGCGCCGGCCCGCTCGGCCTGATCCCGGAACCACTCGGCCGAGAGTCCGGAGGTGGCGCCGGCGAGGACGACGGCCGGCGCCGAGAGGGAAGCCAGGTGCTCCCACGCCGCGGCCACGCCGGCGCGCATCGGAGGGGAGCCGAAGATGGCGGCTTCGACTTCGGGGGGGCAGGCGAGCTCGACGGTGCCGTCCGTCCGAAGGATGGTGCCCCACTCGATGTAGGCCTCGAGTGCCTCCGGCGCCAGCCGGTCGAGCGGTGGGCGCCCCCCGTAGGAGGCGAACATCTCCGCCCGCGACGGCCACACCACCCGCCGGCGCAGCGCCGTGGCCACGAGCGGGTTCTCCGGTGGGGGCCCGGGCGGGCGGGGCCGGGCGATGGCTTCACACAGCATCATCTTCCGCACCCGGCCGGGCTGGAGGTGGTCGAGGTGGATGGCCACCCCGCCGCCCAGTGACGCGCCGCAGACGACCACGTCCTCGAGGCCGAGCTTGTCGAGGACGGCGCCGACGTCGGCCGCCATCAGCTCGTAGCGGTAGGGCTCGGGCGGCCGGGGCTTGTCCGAGCCCCCGTGGCCCCGCAGGTCGACCCCGACCACCCGGAACCGGTCGGTCAGCCGCGGCGCGATCGGGTCGAAGAACCCGGCGCAGAACCCGTTGGGGTGCAGCAGCACCAGAGCCGGTCCGTCGCCGCCCCAGTCGAGCACCCGGATCGACAAGCCGCCGTGCTCGACGTCGACAGTGGTGAGCATGCCCGAGCCTTGCATGTCTACGCACGGTCTCCAGGGGACCACCGGGCCGCGCCTCTAGGGGTCGCCGCCCGCCGGGCGGCAGGCGTCGCGGATGACGGCGGCGCCCATCAGGGCGGCCATGACCACGCCGGTGGCCAGCGCCGGCGGGCCGAACCCGGTGGTGGCCAGCACGGCGACGGCGGCCAGCACCAGCCAGCCCCGCAGGTAGGCGGAGTGGGGGACGGCGAGGAGGAGCACCCATCCGACCTGGCAGGCGGCCACCCCGGCGGCGTAGCACAGGGCGGTGCGCCGGCGGTCGATATCGCCGGCGGCGGCCCGGAGCCACAGCGTCACCTGGGCCAGGCGCATGACGACGTATCCGGACGTCATGACGGTGAAGTTCCGGTCGCCGAAGGCCCGGGGGACCCCGGCGGCGAGGATCAGGACCCCGGCGATCATGACCATGACCGCCGCCCGGTACGGGACGTCGTCGCAGTCGTAGGCGGAGGCGAACCAGGTGAGGTTCACCCACGGCCACCAGATGGCGCCGAAGACGAGGAGGTAGCCGATGATCGCCGCGCCCGGATGGCCCTCGGCCAGGGCGTGGTGGAGGCGGTCGGCGACCTGGGCCACCGCCACCACGAAGCACAGGTCGAAAGAACAGCTCGAGAGGTGTCGAGGTGCGGTGGCCGTCGTCGGGATCGCGGGGGCGCATGGGCCGCACCCACGGGGGCTTGACCGAGATGTCCGTCATGGTTCCGTCCGGATGCCGTTCAACCGGCGGCCGTCAGTACCTGACCATGCCGTAGACCCGTTGGGGGCGCACGAAGATCACGGTCCGGCGCTCCTCGGCCATGACCTTGTCGTAGGTGGGCCAGTCGTCGTGGCTGCCACCGGCGGCCATATACACCGCCCGCAGCAGGCCGGGGAGGTTGTGGTTGGGAACGGCGGGGTGGGGATCGTCGGGGCCGGCCACCTCGGCGCTGCCTTCGACCGTCACCCACTGGAAACCGTTGCGGACGGTGACTGTGCAGGCCGGCCGCCGGCGGACGAGCCGCAGCTTCAAGGCGTTGCCCCGGACGACCATCGCCACCGTCAGCCCGCCGTCGGCGGGGTGGGGGAACACCCCGGCGTTGACCACGGTCGCTTGCACGGTTCCGTCGGCCCGGGTCGCCCCGACCATCACCAGTCCGTCCTGCTGGACGGCCAGCCGCGAGAAGTCCTCCAGTTGCACCATGAGGTGAATCTCAGCAGATCAGCGTGCCATCGGGTAGAGGGGACTTCACCGCCCGCCGGTCAGCGGAGCCGGCGGAGCGCCTTCTCGGCGTACATGGCGGCGTCGGCCCGGTCGATCAGGTCCTCGATGGAGGCGGGCCCGTCACCCTCGTAGGTCGACACGCCGATGCTGAGGGACACGGGTGGGAACCGGTCCTGGCGGGCGTCGAGGGCGTCGCGCAGCCGCTCCAGACCGGCTTTGGCCTCGGTGCCGTTGCGGGGGACGAACACGGCGAACTCGTCCCCGCCGGGGCGGGCCACCAGGTCCGACTCCCGGAACGTGCGCCGGAGCAGGGAGGCCACCTCGATCAGGGCCTGGTCGCCGGCGGCGTGGCCGTGGGTGTCGTTGACCTGCTTCATGTTGTCGAGATCGATGTAGATGAGGAGGGCCGTCTCCTGGGCCCGCTGGGCGACGCGCAGCAGCTGCTCGCCGACGGTGACGAACGCCCGGCGGTTGGCCAGCCCGGTGAGGTCGTCCTTGAGGGCGAGGCGGGCGAGCTCCTCCTCCACCCGCTTGGGTTCGGTCACGTCCTGCATGAACCCGGTCATGACGCCGGGCCGGCCGGAGGCGAAGCCGCCCTCGCACCACATCCACCGCAGGGTGCCGTCCGGGCGGGTGAGGCGGAAGGCGAAGCCGGTCACCGTGCCTCCCCGGGTCGCCTCCCGGAACCGGTCCTTGACCAGCTCCTGGTCCTCGGGGACGACCAGGTCGAAGACGGAGTTGAACGAGGGCTCGATGTCTCCCTCGGCGACACCGAGAATGCGGTACATCTCGGGCGACCACTCGACCCGGCGCGTGGCCAGGTCCCACTCCCAGCTGCCCACGTTGGCCAGGGCCTGCGAGCGGTGGAGCAGCTCGTAGCTGCGGTGGATGTCGCCTTCGGCCCGCACCATGCGCCCCACCGTGCGGGAGATGGTCTCGGCGATCAGGAGGCACACCGGGATGGCCACCGCCACCGAGGAGAGGGCGCCGTCCGGGGGATCGGACTGGACGAACCCCGGGACCATGTAGGCGATGGTGGCCAGCGGGGCGAGGTAGAAGGCCGTGCCGGGCGGGTGGTGGAGCCCCACCCACATGAACACCAGGATGAAGAAGGGGGCGTAGCTGTAGGTGCTCACCCCGCCGCGTTCGTTGGCCACGGCGATGACGGCGAAGGCCAGGGGGGTGAGGGCCAGGGTCGCCTTGGCCGGCCAGCGGTGCCAGGGCAGCAGCGGGATGGCGGCCCCGATGGCCATGCACACCAGGCCGACCACGAACATGAAGGTCTTGTCGAGGTACCCGTCCGTTCGGCGTTCGAACTCGGCATCTGAAGCTTCTTGCCCTTGTTCCGGCCCTTTCGATCCCCCCTCACGGGGAATACTGGACCAGATGGCGACCTGGAAGCAGTTTGCGGAGGAGGCGCCGGAGCTGGCGGAAGCCGTCCGGGCCCGACTCGAGTCGACCCGGCACCACGTCCTGGCCACGCTGCGGCGCGACGGGACACCGAGGGTGAGTGGGACCGAAGTGGCCTTCCACGACGACGACCTGACGGTCGGATCGATGTGGCAGGCGGTGAAGGCCCGTGACCTGCAACGGGACGGCCGCTTCGCCTTCCATGCCAACCCTGGCGACGGTTCCATGGCCGGCGGCGACGCCAAGCTGGCCGGCGTCGCCGTGGAGGTCGACGAGGAGGGCAAGCGGGCCTTCGAGGAGAGCGCCGACCCTCCGAAGCCCTACCACCTGTTCCGCCTCGACCTCACCG
>JBOGFO010000645.1:0-2589 GCA_050743445.1 Acidimicrobiia bacterium | reverse complement strand
GGGCTGGAGTCCCCGGCGGGCGCGGTCGAGCCGGCGGCGGCGGGCTGCCGGTTGTCCTTGGCCGCCGGGGCGGGAGTTGCCCCCTGCGCCTCGGCGGCCGACTTCACCGCCTCGTCGATGGGAACCGCCGTCCCGTCGGGCGTGACCACAGGGGCGGCCTCGGGGGCCGGCGTCTCGGGCGCCGCCGCCTCGGCCTCCGTCTTGTCTTTCTGCGCCGCCTCCCCCGCCTTGTCGCCCTGGCCTCCGCAGGCCGCCGCCAGGGCAAGGACGACTCCGAGTCCGATGGCCTTGTTCCTCAACATGCCGTCCCCCCTCTGGGTTGTGGGCCTAGCCCACATATGCGGACACCATCTCCGGGTGGGTCCGGAGATCGCCGGCCTGGCCCTGGAGCACCAGCTCGCCCTTTTCCAGGACGTAGGCGTAGCTGGCGATCTCCAGGGCGAGATCGACGTACTGCTCGACGAGGAGGACGGTGAGGCCCTCCTCCCGGTTGAGCACCGCCAGGCGCTCGTAGAGCTGCTCGGTGACGACGGGCGACAGGCCCAGCGAGGGCTCATCGACCATGAGGAGGCGGGGCCTGGCCACCAGGGCCCGGGCCAGGGCCAGCATCTGGGCCTCGCCGCCCGAAAGGCTGCCGGCCGGTTGGTGGCGATGAGCGGCCAGAGCGGGGAAGTAGTCCAGCACCCGGTCACTCTCCCGGCGCACCTCATCCCGGGCGAGCCGGCGCCAGTAGGCCCCGGCCGCCAGGTTCTCGAGTACGGACAGGCCGGGAAAGACCCGTCGCCCCTCGGGCACTTGGGCGATCCCGCGGCGGGCGATCTCCTCCGGGCGCCGCCCCTCGATGTGCACACCGCAGAACGTCACCTGCCCTTGAGTGGGACGGATGACGCCACAGGCGACCCGCAGCGTGGTGGTCTTGCCGGCCCCGTTCCGGCCCAGGAGCGCCACCACGGTGCCTTCGGGTACGGCCACGGTCAGGTTCCGCACCGCCTCCACCGAGCCGTAACCGGCGCTGATCCCGGTCATCTCAAACATCGGCCCGCACCCTGTGCCCGAGATAGACGTTGATGACCTCCGGATCCGAGAGGACCTCGGCCGGGGGCCCGCTGGCGATGACCGCCCCCTGGTCGAGCACGTGGACGACGTCGGCGAATTCACGCACCACCCGCATGTCGTGCTCGACCACGAACACGGCGATGGACAGCTCGTCCACGATGCGGGAGATGAGGTCGCCGATCTCCAGCGTCTCGCCCGGCCCCATGCCCGCCGTGGGCTCGTCGAGGAGCAGCACCCGGGGTCGGGCGGCGAGGGCGCGGGCGATCTCCACCCGGCGCTCCGTCCCGTAGGGAAGGTCGGCCACCAGAGCGTCGGGCGGGGCGCCCACCCGAACGAAGTCCAGAGCCCATGACGCCGCCTCCGCGGCGGCCACCTTGGCCCGCCGGGCCCGGGGAAGCCCCAACAGTGTGGTGGGCAACCCCGCCGTGCAGTACCGGCCGGCGCCGATGGCCACATTGTCGAGCACCGAAAGGCGCGGGAGCACCCTCAGGTTCTGGAATGTGCGGATGACCCCGTGGCGGGCGGCCCGGACGGGCCGCAGCCCGGACACCTCCTCCCCGAAGATGCGCACCGATCCGGCCGCCGGCCGCACCGCACCGGTCAGGGCGTTGAAGAATGTCGTCTTGCCGGCACCGTTGGGACCGATCAGGGCTGTCACCTGACCCTGGGCCGCGGCGAGGCTCACCTCCTGGTTCGCGGTGAGGTCACCGAAGCGGACCGTGAGCCCGGCCGTGCCGAGCGCCTCGGCGCCACCGGAACGCAGCGGACGGTCGGTCATGCGGGCTGGCTGTCGGGCCGGCTGGCTGAGGCCCGGGCCACGGCCCGGCCGAAGATGATCTCGAACTTGTCGCCCGCCGGGCTGAGCAGCCGGATGCGGAACCCTCCGGTGGTGGCCTCCACGAACCCGGTGTTCTCGTCCTTGACGACACGGCCCGCCGGCACCGGCTCGATGGTCATACCCTGGGCGGCCATGGCCGCCAGGATCGGCGCCGCCATGGGCGTCGGCACCTGGCCCAGCGGCGTGCCCTGGACGGTGATCCCGTCGGCCCCGATCACCACCGGCACTCCCCCGATGGTGACATTCTTCATCTCGGTACGGGCCAGGCCCCGGGCGGAGGCGAAGTCGCCGTCGTGGACGGCCTCGGCCATCGCCTCGACGCTGCCGATGTGCAGGACGCCGGCCACGGTGATGTCCTGGGCCGCCGAGACGGTGACGGCGTGCAGGACCCCGTTCTCGATGAAGCTCCTCGACGTCGAGCGGCTGTAGCCGATACGCAGCACTTCGGCGATGGCCACGCCGCCGCCCTCGGTGACACCCGAGGCCTGGGTGGTCTCGGGATCGGCGCTGTCGCCGCTGGCTTCGGCATGAGCCACGAACCCGCCGCCGCCAACCGGGGATCCATCCGGCGAGCGGGGACCCGGAGTGGGGGCGAAGGGCACACCGCAGTCGGCGGTGGCTTCGCCGGGGTAGTTGGCATAGCACTGGCCGTAGTAGTCGACGGGGATGCCGACGCCCCGGGCGTTCTGGGCCAG